>CADBQQ010000073.1 GCA_902796825.1 uncultured bacterium | reverse complement strand
GTATTTGAAGCATAATATTAAATACATCAGGATGAGCTTTTTCAATTTCATCAAAAAGCACAACCGAATAAGGCTTTTTACGAACCAATTCTGTTAAATGTCCGCCATCGTCATAACCGACATAACCCGGAGGAGAACCGATAAGTTTTGCAGTTGAATGTTTTTCCATAAATTCAGACATATCAACTCTTATCATATTATCCTCAGAACCAAACATAGCTTCTGCAAGAGCCTTTGCCAGTTCAGTTTTACCAACACCGGTAGGACCGCAGAAGATAAAGCTTCCGATTGGTCTGTTAGGGGATTTCAAACCTACCCTTGCACGTCTTATTGCTTTTGAAATAGCAACAATCGCATCGTGTTGACCTATTACACGCTCATGAAGGGTATCTTCAAGCCTTAAGAGACGTTCACTTTCACCCTCTGTAAGTTTAGTAACAGGAACACCTGTCATCATCGCAATTACTTGAGCGATATCTTCGCCCGTAACAGTTGGTTTATTGAATTCGTTTTGTTCTCTCCATTGATTTGACACTTCACGAATTCTATCTCTTAAATCTGCTTCATCATCTCGCAATTGGGATGCTTCTTCAAATTCTTGATTTCTGATAGCATCTTCTTTTTGCTTGATAAGTTCTTTTAATTCTTTTTCAAGTTCTTTTGCTTCCGGACACATTTTTGAAGCTTTTAAACGAACTTTTGAACTTGCCTCATCTATGACATCAATCGCCTTGTCCGGTAAAAATCTGTCATTAACATACTTACTTGACAATTTTACCGCAGCAACAATCGCATCATCAGAAATAATTAATCCATGATGTTCTTCATATTTTGGTTTTAAACCTTTTAAAATTTCAATAGAATCTTCTTCTGACGGTTCATCAATAATTACAGGTTGAAATCTTCTTTCTAAAGCAGAATCTTTTTCAATATATCTTCTGTATTCATCAGAAGTTGTTGCACCTATAACTTGAATTTCACCGCGAGAAAGAGCAGGTTTCAAAATATTAGCGGCATCAATTGCACCTTCTGCAGCACCTGCACCAATCAAAGTATGCATTTCATCAATTACAAGAATAACATTTCCTGCCTGACGAATTTCATCCATAATTTTTTTCAACCGTTCTTCAAATTCACCGCGATATTTTGTGCCCGCAACCAGAAGCCCCATGTCTAACTGAATGATTTTTTTACCGTCAAGAACATCGGGAACCTCGGCATTAACAATTCTTATTGCAAGACCTTCTGCCACCGCAGTTTTACCAACACCCGGTTCACCAAGCAACACCGGATTATTTTTAGTGCGGCGTGCAAGAATTTGAATAACACGTTCAATTTCTTTTTCTCTGCCTACAACAGGATCCAATCTTAATTCTTGAGCCGCAAGAGTTAAGTCTCGTCCGAACTCATCAAGGCTCGGTGTTTTAGTTTTTCCACCTGAAGATGAAGAACTTGAGGACGAACTTGAAGAACCGGATGAAGACTGAGGTTTTGTATCTCCAAGCATTTTTATAACATTAGTTCTGACTTTGTTTAAATCTACACCGAGATTTTCAAGGACTCTGGCTGCAACACCCTCTCCTTCTCTGATTAAACCAAGAAGCAGATGCTCTGTGCCAATATAATTATGACCTAATTGCCTTGCCTCATCCCATGACAATTCCAAAACACGCTTAGCGCGTGGTGTAAAAGGAATTTCTACAGCGACAAAGCCTGAACCTCTGCCGATAATTTTTTCTACTTCTGTTCTGGCATCTTTAAGATTTACCCCCATTGATTTCAGGGTTTTAGCTGCCACTCCGGTACCCTCTCCGATTAGACCAAGCAAAACTTGTTCGGTTCCGACGAAGTTATGACCTAATCTTCGAGCTTCTTCCTGAGCAAGCATTATGACTTTTATTGCTTTTTCCGTAAAACGTTCGAACATTTTTTACTCCTATCTCTTCTTATACCCAAATTATACATAAAAACAGAAAAAGTTACAAGCCTAAATCTCGTAAAAACTTTTCATTTTCACTCAAGTCAAACAATTTTTCCGTCAATTCTTTAAAATCATCATTTTCGGGATCTGACAGTACAAGTTTTGTAAACTTCTTTATATCTGTTTTTCTCTCATAAAGATTGAGAGCATGTTCAGACAAATTATTCAAAAAAGTCCTTTTTGATTTTTCCTCAAAAGGGGAAGTCATTCTCTCCGAACAATTTTTCTTAGATTCTTTTAACTGTCTTACTAAATTTTTGAACATACACTTATCCTGCCAACAAGAACAGTATTGCACATTTTTTTTATTATGGCAATAGAAAATTATACTATGACAGAAGCTAACCATCCGTTTGATTGTTTTGCAATGGAAGTCGTCTGTTCGACAAAATAAGCATAACGGTTATCAGGTATCAGATGTAAATCATACGAAGCTTTAAATATAGGCAGATGCTGATACTGAGCCATAATAAATTATTCTCCTCTTTACAAATTTATGATAAATAGTAATGCATAATTAACATTTCATCAATTAGAATAGTGTCTATTACTTGATAAAAAATCTTATTTAAACTAATATGGCTAAAAAGAAAAGAGGCAAATATGTTAGATATTAAACTTATTAGAGAAAACCCTGAAAAAATAAATGAATTATTAAAAAGAAGAAATCCCGATCTTTCAATAGATGAAGTTTTAAAAATTGACGAAGAGCGTAGAAAAATTCAAACTCAAGCGGATGAATTACGTGCAAAAAGAAAAAGCGAATCCCAGAAAATCGGACTTATGAAAAAAAATGGTGAAAATACCGATGCAATTCAAGAAGAAGTTCGCGCTCTCGGAGATGAAATAAAGAAACTTGAAGACAAACAAAATGAGTTGGATGAAAGACAGAGAAATGTTCTTTTACATATACCGAATATTCCGGATGAAACAACACCTGTTGGAACATCGGAAGATGACAATGTCGTTGTTTCAACATGGGGAACCCCTACCGAATTTTCATTTACCCCTAAAGCACACTGGGATATTTGCGAAGAAAAAGGACTTGTTGATTTTGAACGCGGAGTAAAACTTTCTCAATCAAGATTTACCTTGTATAGAGGCAAAGGTGCAAGACTGGAACGCGCAATTATAAACTTCTTCCTTGATGAACATACTCAAAACGAAGGATATGAAGAAATCTTACCTCCGTTTATGGCTAATGCCGCAACAATGACAGGAACGGGACAGCTCCCTAAATTCAAAGAAGATATGTACAAATGCGTTGATGAAGACTTATATCTTATACCGACAGCAGAAGTTCCGGTTACAAATATTTACTCTAACGAAATCCTATCGGAAGATGATTTGCCGAAATATATGACTGCCTACACTCCTTGTTTCAGGCGAGAAGCAGGTTCTGCCGGAAAAGATACAAGAGGATTAATCAGAGTTCATCAATTCAACAAAGTTGAAATGGTTAAATATACTACCCCTGAAACTTCTGCCGAAGAACACGCAAAATTGACAGCAGATGGAGAAAGAATGCTTCAACTTTTGGGTTTGCCTTATAGAAAAGTTGCTCTCTGTACGGCTGATATAGGCTTTAGTGCTAATAAATGCTGGGATTTAGAAGTATGGTTGCCGTCATATAATACTTACAAAGAAATTTCAAGTTGCTCAAATTATGGCGATTATCAAGCTCGCAGAGCAAATATCCGCTATAAAGATAAAGCTACAGGGAAAACCCGATTTGTACACACCATCAATGGTTCCGGCTTAGCTGTAGGAAGAACTTTCGCAGCAATTATCGAAAACTTCCAACAGGAAGACGGTTCGATTATTATTCCTGAAGTTTTAAGAAAATATACAGGATTTGACAAGATTTAGGCAATAAAAAACGGAGCTTTAAGCTCCGTTTTTTATATCAAGATTTTAATTATCTAAATTGAACACCATTTCAGAGTCACTTGGCGAAGTTTCTACAACATTTCCTTCTTTTATAAATTGAGAAAAATCTTCTTTTTTGTCAATTTTTAAATCAATTTCTCTTTTTCTCAAAGATTCTGCTTCCTTTGCACCTTTTTTAACAATTTTTAACGGTGAATTAAATCTTCCTTGTTTAAAAACCTTTTGCCCAACTTCTGCAACAAATTTACCGTTATTACCTTCTTTTACAAATACATCATCAGCGCAAGCATCCATTTTCTTTGAAATCAGTGCCAATTCTTTGAGTTCTTTAATTGTAAAATTAGAAGCTGTTTTATAATAATCGGCAACACTTCCTGCTTGGAACCTTAAAGCCATACCAAATTGAGGTTTAGGACAATTACAATTTGTGTTTAAATTTACTTGCATATTTTACTCCTTTTTTTTCGTTATAAATACCGTAAAAAATATTTTTGCCAGTTTTAAAAATTTTTGTTACAATAAAAAAGTTAGGGGAGCCTGAAACACAAAACTTCAGAATAATATAAATATTATATGAGTGAATTTCCATTTGAATTAGATGATTTCCAAAAAGAGGCCTGTCAAATAATTGACAGCGGCGAAAGTGTTGTAGTATGCGCTCCGACAGGTGCAGGTAAAACTGTTATCGCGCAGCATGCCGTAAATAAAGCATTATCTGAAGGTGCCAGAATTTTTTACACAACCCCGCTAAAAGCATTATCAAATCAAAAATTCTATGATTTTTCAGAACAATACGGATACGATAAAGTTGGTCTTTTAACAGGTGATACTTCAATAAACCGCGAAGCTCAAATTGTCATTATGACAACAGAAGTTTTTCGAAATATGCTTTACGGTACAAATTTTGGTGCAGTTGCGGATAATCTTAAAGACGTAAAATACATTGTCCTTGATGAAGTTCATTATATGAATGACGAACAGCGCGGAACCGTATGGGAAGAAAGTATAATTTATTGCCCGACAAATATTCAAATAATCGCTCTTTCTGCTACTGTTGCAAACGGACAAGAACTCACTGACTGGATAAACACTGTTCATTCAAAAACAAAACTTGTTAATACCGATTTTAGACCTGTACCGTTAAAATTCTATTATTTTGACACCTCACAACCATTAAAACTTTTGCCTTTATTTACGCCAAGCGGAGCACTAAACAATAAAATAAAACCTGAGAAACCGCAATGGGGCAGAGGAGGCAGACAAAAGAATAAAAAATCTTACGTTAAGCAAATTGTTCGCAATCTTGCTGAAAATGACATGCTTCCGGCAATTTATTTTACGTTTTCACGCAAAAAATGTGATGAACAAATGGAAAAATGTGCAGGTTTAGAACTCAATACAAAAGCCGAACAGCAAAAAATTAAAGATTTTATAGAAGAATATATCGCAGAAAATCCGCATCTTTACGGGAACAAACACATAGAATACTTAATTCAAGGGGTTGCCTCTCATCATGCCGGATTGTTACCTGCATGGAAAAATCTAGTTGAAAAACTATTTCAACAAGGGTTAATCAAAGTGGTTTTCGCAACCGAAACACTCGCTGCCGGAATTAACATGCCTGCTCGCTCAACAGTAATCAGTTCTGTGAGCAAAAGAACGGATTCAGGACACAGAATGCTTACTGCAAACGAATTTTTGCAAATGTCAGGACGTGCCGGACGTCGCGGGATGGATGAAGTCGGATATGTTACAATAGTCGGAACAGCATTCCAAACACCCGAAGAAGTTGCTCAACTCGTTTTGAGTAATTCAAATCCGCTTGAAAGCCGTTTCTCTCCGAGTTATTCAATGGTTCTAAATCTTTTACAACGATTTAGCCTTGAAGAATCAAAAGAACTTATACTAAAAAGTTTTGGCTATTACTCCTCAGATTACAGGTTAAAACCAATATTAGACCTTATGGAGCAATATAATCGAGAAATAGAAGAACGTCAATTTATTTGCCCGCACAGATTATCTGATGAGGATTTGAAAAAATTTGACAAAATAAGGTTTATTTACGTACAAAACAGACAAACATACAAAAAAATATTAAAGCAGGAGAAGAATAAAAATCGACCGCTAACAGAAGAAATTATAGCATTCGGCGAAAAAAACAAAGAAGAATTACATGAAATGCAAAGTTATGCTTGCAACCAATGCAATCGTTATAAAAAACACTCTAAAGCCCTAGAAGTTCGCAAACGTTATGAATCCAAAAAACAAAAGCTTGAAAAAGAAATTGAAAAACAAAAAGACATATACTGGAATAAATTCTTAAGCCATCGTGCTATTTTAGAAGAATTTGGCTACTTACAAAAAGATTATCCGACAGAAAAGGGGAAAACTACTTCACAAATCCGCTCTGAAAACGAATTTTATTTATCTGAAATTATATTTTCCGGAGTACTAGAAAACCTAACTCCGTCTCAGTTGGCGGGAGTAATATGTGCGGTTACAACAGAAGACATTCGCATAGACATTCCTTACATTCCATTTTCTGAACCGGTAAGGAAAACCCTGAACAAAATTCGCAATATAAAACGCAAAGTTGAAAAAACACAATCAAACCATGATATTGATGCTCCAACTTACATAAATCCTTATTTCAGTTCACTAATTGAACTCTGGGTAGACGGAGCTCAGTGGGAAACTGTCTCAGAATCCATTGAAATAGGTGAAGGCGATATCGTAAGAGCATTCAAAAGAACAGTTGATGTACTAAGACAATTAACAACAATAGATAATATTCCGGAAGCACTGGTATTTACGGCAAGAGAAGCAATCGAAAAAATTCAAAGACCTCCTGTCGATTTCGATTAGAAAGAAAACCGAATATTAAGAATGTTTATTTTTTTGTAAAGTTTCAACGGTATCAACACCATTACCTTTTAAAATATAAGGTCTAACAAAAGCCCAAGTACCATATAAAGAAGATAACAAACCTGCGATACTCAATGTCTTAGAAAGTTTTGGCATTTTAGAAGTCAAAGCCCCCAATGTTACAAGAGTAGTCCCCGTCATTATCCCCAAATACCCCTTAAAAATTGTACGCGGGACTAAAATTGCATCCGTCATATCCGCAGAATTTTTTGCCTTTGCATAAAACATGCCAAGATAATCTTTTTTATTTTGAGACTGCCTATTTTCAACAGCCGTAAAGGAGATTTTATCAATTTTCATATACAAATTAAAACACAAGAAATAAAATTTTGCTATTTATCTTTTTTCTCACTAAACCCAGTTTTTACAATGTTTTTACCAAATTTTGCTTCTAATTTGTCAAAACACTGCGCGAGTTTTTCTTTTTTCTTGTCAACTCCAAGATTATCATAAAGCGAAAGCTGTTCAATCCCTTGCTCTCCAATTCGTTCAAGAACAACACCTGTTGCGCGGTATAATACATTCGGATTATAGATTTCTTTCAACAATATCATTGCAATCTTTGAAACTTCCAGTTCAAAATCAGTAGGAGAGGGCAAATCTTTTTTGGCATAATATACTTTAAAATCTTTTGTTCTAAGCATTACACCGACTTCAAGACATTTCGTATTATGACGTCTTAATTTTCTGCAAGAGGTATGAATGTGATGATTTAATTCGTTTTTAATATAATTTAAATCTGAAGTAAAAATTCCAAAAGCACGGGTATTCTGGATAGATTTTGGGGATTTAACTTCATTAACAACAGGTGAAGTCATCTCACCTTGCAGTTCATGTTTCATTTCCAGTCCATGAATTCCGATTTTTTTATCCAGCCATTCATCCGATTTTGCGACAAGTTCTTGCGCAGTTAATATTCCTGATTTTTTCAAACTCAATGTCAAACGTCTGCCTATACCCCATATATCTTCAATTGGTGTATTACGAAGTTCTTTAACAAGTTTTCTTTTACCTATTAAATACACATTATCTTTTGCATTTTTTGCCTTATCAGAAGCGAGTTTTGCAAGTGTTTTTGTAGAACTTACACCAATTGAAACAGGAATATCTACTATTTCCAGAATTTTCTGTCTTAAATATTTCGCAAGTTCACGATAATTTTTCTTATAATATTTATTCAAGCCAGTTAAATCCACAAATGCTTCATCTACTGAATAGATTTGTACATAAGGACTAAAATCTTTTAAAACTGCCATAACAAGAGAAGAAACAGCATGATAATATTCATGTGAAGCAGTAATATATATAGCTTTTGGGTGTTCTTTTTTTGCCATAAAATAAGGTTCTCCCATTCGCACCCCCATTTGTTTGGCTTCTTTTGAGCGGGAAATAACGCACCCGTCGTTATTAGAAAGAACGCAAACGGGCTTACCTTTAAGTTCTGGATTTTTCTTTTGTTCACAAGAAACAAAAAAAGAATCACAGTCAACTAATGCTATGTATTTTTGCTTTGACATAATAAATATAATAAACAAATTTTATTTTTCGTCAAAAATTACAATTAAAATAAAATGTAATTTAAATTAATGTAATAATAATCGACCTTATCGTAGTGAACAATAAATGTTTGGCTTTGCAGTTTCAAAGCG
>CADBQQ010000072.1 GCA_902796825.1 uncultured bacterium | reverse complement strand
TTTTTTTTGCGGAAGGACTCTTCGATGTCCAACCTCTCGCAAAACAATTCACAGGATTGTTTTGCTCGGCAGAGTGCCCCAGATTTAAAACCTCTCTACGGAGAGTTTTTTTAATAAAAACGAGAGCTTAGTTTTTGTTATGGCTAAAACCATAGTCTTTTGCGATGTATCTTCCTATTGATTTGATTTTTGCTTCTATGCAATTGCGGCATTTGTCAGGATTGTCGTTTATACATATTTTGTTCGGATAAATTTCATATTTTGCTCTGTATTCCGTTGAAGTTACATTTGGCATTACTACATTTGCTCCGCTTTGGAGTGCGAGAATTCTGCCATTAGGATTTAGTGTTTCCATTGCTGTTGTTGCAGGAATATTTATATCAGGAAGCATAATCCTTGTTAAAGCCATTACTTTCAATGCCAGTTCAAAACTTCCTGCCGGTGTATCTTTTAAAGGCGTTTCGGGGTGCGGAATGAACGGACCTATTCCTACCATGTCTGCATTGATTTCTTTAAAAAACAAAATATCATCCGCAAGAGATTCAATTGTCTGACCGGGAAGTCCAACAAGGCATCCTGTTCCTACTTCATAGCCCAATTCTTTTAGATCCTTAAGACATCTTATACGGTTATCAAAGTTCATGTTTGGGTGTAGTTCTTTGTATAAATTTCTATCTGTTGTTTCAATCCTTATAAGATATCTGTCGGCGCCGACTTCTTTAAAAGCTTGATAATCTCCAAAGCTTCTTTCTCCAATACTGAGGGTTAATGCGGTATCAAGTTTTTTTATTTCTCTAATAATTTCGACTATCAAATCTGTAGAGAAATAATCATCTTCTCCCGATTGGAGAACTATTGTTTTATAACCCATATCTACAGCGTGCTTTGCGGTATGAATAATATCATCTTTTAGAATTCGATAGCGTTCTATGTGTTTATTTGGGGAACGCAGTCCGCAATATTTACATTGCTGTTTGCAAATATTTGAAAATTCTATTAACCCTCGCAAATGTACGGCATCACCGACGTTTTCTTCGCGAATTTTATCTGCAAGTGAAAACAATTCCGAGTTTTTATTGTCGTTTTTCAAATGTTCTATTATTTCGTTTCTTGTTAACAAATTTACCCTCTGATAGTATGTATCTTTTTATCTTAGATTATATAATAATAACAAAAAATAGGAGTATATATGAGAAAAATTTTATTTTTTGATGTTCGCGATAATGAAGAAGAATATTTAAAACAAAATTGTCGAGAAAAGAATTTTGTATGCGGGAGCGGATGTGAATGTGTGTTATTGCCGCAAAGACTTGATTCACAAACAGTTATAACTGAAGAAATGGCGAGTTCAAATATAATTTCGTGTTTTACTTTTTCAAGAGTCGGGGAAGATGTTTTGAAAAAGTTTCCGAACTTAAAATTAATCGCATTGCGTAGTGTTGGCTATAACCATATTGATATTGAATATTGCAAATCAAACGGAATAAGCGTTGTTAATTCTTTTGGGTACGGAAATGTTACAGTTGCGGAATTTGCGTTTGCTTTGATTTTTGATGTGCGCAGAAAAGTTAGCAGGGCATATATGAATTTAAAAAATGAGCATTTGGATAGAGATTCTTATATGGGGTTTGAACTTTTCAATTCTACCATAGGGATTATAGGAACAGGTGCAATAGGCCGAGAAGTCGCAAGGATCGCAAGTGGAATAGGTATGAATATTCTTGCTTATGATATTTATCCCAACGAAGAACTTTCTAAAAAATATGGTGTAAAATATGTTGATTTAGAGGAATTATTAAAACAATCTGATGTGGTTTCATTGCATTCCCCGTTAACTAAAGATAATTTTCATCTGATTGATGATGAGAAATTAAGACTAATGAAGCCAAGTGCAATTATAATAAATACTGCACGTGGAGAGTTAATTGACACAAAAGCTTTATATGATGCTCTTTCTGAAGGGCGATTGTTTGGTGCAGGGCTTGATGTATTAGAATCCGAAAATATTCTGACACAACCCCAAAAACAGTGGGATTTTGACTATTTGGATTCAGAAACCGTAAGGCAAACTCTTATAAATGAACGTTTATTAAAACTCAGAAATGTTGTTATTACTCCGCATTCTGCTTTTAATACGCAAGAAGCACAGGATAGAATTTTGAAAATAACATTAGATAACATAAATTCATTTTTTAAAGGTCAAATAAAAAACAGTGTATATTGAATTTATAAATTCATAGCATGAAGAAATAATTCCCCGACTTTTGCGTTGTATGCTTTTCCGTCATCTTTTGCAAAGAGATTTTCCCAGTGGCTTTCGGGGGTTCCGTCTGTAGAATAAGAGGGATTTGACATCATTAAGTGATGAGTATTCGTATCGTATCTTAAAGGAAAAATATCTTCTGTTTGCATAAAACTCGGGAGTTTGTCACTCGGATATTCATAACCGAAAAGTATAGAATTTATTTTTTGTAATCTTTGTTCGTATGAACGACCGCCGGTATCATTGTCATTTGAAACTTCAACTCCCGGCAGATATTCAGGTTCATATTTTAATTTCATTGACCAATATTTTACTGTATCATAGTTATCCGGCTCAATGAAAGCTGTACCTGTGGTTAGACCGAGATTTTTATATCTTTGGAAATCTCCTGTGCTTTTTTCTCCGATAAAACTCAATGTTGTTTTGCCCGTACGTTTGCGGATTTCCATTGTAATATATTGCATTTGTTCATATTCAGGAAGCGCACCAACTCCTGTATAATTATGCATTTCGTAACCTCCGATGTGTTTGGCGGAATCAATAAAAATTGCCTCAAAACCAAGATTGATAAGTTTTACGTGTTCTCGTATAAAAATTTCTACATGCTCAGGATTATCCCATTTGAAAGTTACATCACTGCCATCAGGTTGTATGACTTTAATTTGATCTGCGGAAATTACAGTACGAAAACCTGTTTTGAGTCCATGTATATAAGCCAGCAAATTAAATGCTTTAATTTGTTCTTCAGGGGAAATTTTATGATAAATATCAAAATCTATAATATTTTTACTATATTCTCCGTTTAGTTTTATCCCATAAATTGAATTTTCGATGTCGGGCGCTTTGTTGTATCCGTCGCCGAATATATTCGGGAATATTTGGGATAGTATGATACAATTTGCCCAGCTCTTGGCTGATGGAGGAATTGCAGGAAGGATTTTTATTGATGATAAGATGCCATTTTTACACTGGTTTTTGTACATTTGCGCAATTGCACGGTTATTTATTTCAATATAATTTGCATGTTTTCCCCATTTGTCTCCGTAATCAGGAGAGTTTATGTTGTCAGGAAATGTTTCGTAAAATTTTCCGCTTTCATTTATCGTAACAAGAATTTCTATACACTCTTTTACTGTTTTAGTTAAAAGTTCAAAAGGTGTAATATTTGAAACCCATTTTTTCATTCCGGCATGAATTACTTTTGAATGATTATAGTGGTTAAGTTCAGTTTTTTCACCAAGAGCTAGTAATAATTTGTTAACGGCATTCATAATTGAATTATAAATTTTAAGACAAATATTTTCATTCTACTCCGGTAGTAAGTTTTAAATTATTTTGATTTTTTTTATGTTTTTTTACAGGCAGTTTAATGTTAAATGTGTAAATCCCGTCTTCTGTATATTGAGCATATATTATTCCTTTATGGAGTTCTATAATTTTCTTAGCGCTATACAATCCTAATCCTGTTCCGGTGCTATTGAATTTTGAATTATGGATTTTTGCAAATTTATTGAATAAGTTTTTAAATTCACTTTTATCAATTTTATCTGCTTTGTTGGTTATTGAAAATTCTGTGTAGTTTTCGTTTTGAATGAGATCTATTACAACAATACTGTTTTTGAAACTATATGTTATTGCGTTGGACAGTAAATTATTAATCACTCTGCGAATTTGAAATTTATCAGCAAAAATAAAACATTCTTTATTTTTATAATTAAAAATTATAGATATATTTTTTTCTCCTGCATTGTATTTGTTTTCATCACAGACAGATTGAATTAATTCGGTAAATTCAAAATAAGTTTTAGTTAAATGCAATGCATTGCAATCACTTTTGTATGTTGAAAGGATTGTGCCTATAAGATTTGACATATATTTACTTGTACGACGTGTTAAATCTAAAATTTTATATTGTTCTGGGTTTAGTTTCCCGAATTGACCTTTCAAAAGCAGATTAAGTATATTAATCTGTGCAGATGTTGGATTTTTTAAATCATGAATAATACAAGCCATTAGAGATTTTTCGTTTTCGCTCAAATCTCTATATTTTTTCAAGTAAAAAAATTGTATTGTTACGGCTATTAATAAAATTACCGCAATGGAGTAAGTTGTAATAAGCATAATCGATTATATGTTATCTCTAAATGTTTTATGTTATATTACCTGACTGACTAATTTTATTCGCGTTAAGGTCTTGCATTTCGTTTCAAAAAGTTGTATAAAACATTATAGAATAAGGAATTAAGCAATGAATGAATATTTATCAAAAGTTATAGAACATACACAACAATTGAATGCGGATCAACCTGAATACATGCAGGCTGTTAAAGAAGTTTTAAATTCAATAGAGCCTGTTATAGAACGTCATAAAGAATATGAAGAATGCGCGCTTCTTGAAAGGATGGTTGAGCCTGAAAGATGTATACTTTTTAGGGTACCGTGGGTGGATGATAATGGCAAAGTAAAAGTAAATCGCGGTTATAGAATACAATACAGTTCTTTAATCGGGCCTTATAAAGGCGGTTTGAGATTTCATCCGAGTGTAAATTTAAGTATAATGAAGTTTTTAGGGTTCGAGCAAATCTTTAAAAATGCATTGACAGGGCTTCCTATAGGAGGAGCTAAAGGCGGAAGTGATTTCGACCCTAAAGGAAAAACTGACGGAGAAATTATGCGTTTTTGCCAGAGTTTTATGACAGAACTCTATCGTCATATAGGTGCAGATGTTGATGTTCCGGCAGGTGACATAGGTGTAGGCGCACGTGAAATAGGTTATCTTTTCGGGCAATACAAAAGAATTCGCGATGCTTATGAAGGCGGAGTTTTAACGGGTAAAGATATTTCTTACGGCGGTTCATTAGCAAGAAAAGAAGCAACCGGCTACGGGTTAATGTTCTTTATGCGTGAAATGCTCTCAGCCCACAATAATTCATTACAAGGGAAAACGGTAACTATTTCAGGTTCAGGTAATGTTGCTATATATGCTTGCGAAAAAGCTCAGGCAATGGGAGCTAAAGTCGTTGCGATGAGTGATTCTAACGGATGTATTTATGATGAAAACGGAATAGATTTAGATTGCATAAAAGAAATTAAAGAAGTTCGTAGAGGCAGGATTAAAGAGTATTTGAATACTCATCCTGAAGCCGAATACTTTGAAAACACAGGAAGCCATTCTCCTGTATGGAATATAAAAACAGATATTGCGCTTCCTTGTGCAACACAGAATGAATTAAATCTGGAAAGTGCTAAAATACTTGTTCAAAATGGTGTCATTGCTGTTGGCGAAGGTGCAAATATGCCTTGTACACAGGATGCTACGGATTATTTACTTGAACATAATGTTCTTGTAGCTCCAGCTAAAGCTGCTAATGCCGGCGGAGTAGCTACTTCCGCAATCGAAATGAGCCAGAATAGTATGAGATTTTATTATACTTTTGAAGAAGTAGAAGCAAAGCTTGAAAAAATTATGATACATATATTTAATGAATGTAAGACCGCATCTGATGATTTCGGGCATCACGGTAATTATGTAATCGGTGCTAATATTGCAGCATTCCAGAAACTTGCTTCCGCAATGATTGCTCAAGGTATTGTTTAAAATTATAGGCAAAAAATATTTTTACGGTTTTTCATGCATAAAAAAAGGAAAAACATGGAAGTATCATTTACCGGTTTAAATAATATTTATGTAGGCAACAGAAATTTTGTAAGCAGAGAATACAAAACATTAATACCCAAAAGTATAAAAGTGGAAAAGGATGTTGTTTTAAGGTTTAGAGCATCTTTAACGGATGATAAATTCGGTCCTGATTTGACATTGTTTAAAAACTTTCTCAAACGTATGCGTAAATACGGTAAAAGAAATTTTTTAAATCCTGATAAACCAAATGAAGTTTGTTTGGATGTTCAGTATGCCGTTGGCAGGGACAGAGAAGGGGAAAAAGCAATATCCGGATTTATTTTAAACGGAGTAGAAGTTCCGCTTTCCGATAATAAAGATTTGGTAGCTTTTACATATCTTGCAAAATTTACAAAGAGAATTGCTGAAGCTTCAAAAAGTGAAAATAGAAAAATACTTGCAAATTATGCGAATGATATTATTCATTCAACAGCATTAACCTTTATTGGTTAAAGCATTCTTTTTTTATGTGTTATTATTTGTTTATGCAAAATAGTAATCAAAATTTGCTTGTTGAATATATAACTCTCGCAAATCACTATAATCTAGAAAAAAAAGATTATAAAAAAGCTATTGAATATTACGAAAAATATGTAGAACTTGATAAAACTAAAGCAGTAGTTTTTAATATTCTGGCTAATTTGTATTCTAAAGTCTATGGTGATAATTCCCTAAAACGTCAATTGGAATGTTATGAAGCGGCAAATCTTGTAAAACCGAATGACAGATTAATCCTGCACGGGCTTGCATTTTGTTCTGAAAAATTAAACCGCAAAGAAGAAGCCGACAAATATTATAAACAACTTCTGCAAATTAATCCTACACCGACAGATTACTATAATTATGGAGGTTTTTTAATACATAATGGTGATTTTAAAAACGGACATAAATATTTTGCATATAGAAATTTGATAGATAATGAAGTTTTTAAAAATACACTAACCCCAAATATTGAAAGCCTCGAAAAATTAAAAAATATAGCGGACAAAGCAGTTCTTGTACATTATGAACAAGGCTTTGGAGATACAATAATGTATTCAAGATTTGTTCCCGCATTAAAAGAAAAGGCAAAAAAAGTTATTTTTGTTGTGCAGGAAGAATTGCTGGGTTTAATAAAAAATTCTTCAATATTTAAAAATATTATTGTGATTTCAAATAAAGAAGATTTGTCGCAAATTCAGTATGATTTACCGCTAATGCTTTTAGATACTCCATTACTCGTAAATGCAGACTCCTCAAATTTGCCTTATGCAGATGGATATTTGGAAGTAAATTATAACAATTCACTCAATATTTCCCAGAAATTTAAAATAGGCATTGCATATTCAGGCGATAAATCTGCAAATTACAGCGGGCGTGATGTCGGAATTAAATTTTTTAAATCTCTTTTGAAAATTGATAATGTTGAGCTTTATTCTTTACAAAAAGATGCAGATATTTGTGAAGGTATTATTTCTCTTGGTCAAGATTTTAAAAATTTTACAGATACCGCCTGTGCAATAAAAAATATGGATTTAATTATCTCTACAGATAATGTAATTTTGAATTTGGCAGGAGCGTTGGGGGTTCGTACCATCGGACTTTTTAATAATCAGACTAATTACAGATGGTTCAAACTCAAAGATAATACCGGCTGGTATAAATCAATAATGCCAATACAAGCAAAACAGCAAAATGATTGGGTTCCGGTTTTTGAAAAACTACAAGAAATTGTTACGGAGATTGTTAGAAATGGGAAATAATTTAAAAAATTATGCAATAGTTTTAGCTTCTGGTACGGGTTCACGTTTTGGCGGTAATTTGCCAAAACAATTTGAAAAAATCGGTGAAAAGACAATTCTTGAGCTTTCTCTTGATATTTTTGAACAAAATAAAGGGATTGACGAAATTATACTTGTTATTACTCCGGAGTATTTTGATTTGGCGAAAAATATTATAAAAAATAAGTATAAAAAACTTTTTAAGATTTTAAAAGGCGGAGCAACAAGAAAAGACAGTTCTTCAATCGGTGTTAATGCGCTCGAAGAAGATGAAGCTAATGTTTTAATACATGATTGTGCAAGACCTTTTTTAAGCCAGATGGTTTTGAATAAATGCATTAGTTCGCTAAAAAAATACGATGCTGTGGATGTTGCAGTTCCAGTAACAGATACAGTAATGACAGTTGAAAACGGTTTTATAAAAAATATTCCGGAACGTAAAACGATGTACGCAAGCCAAACTCCACAGTGCTTTAAGCTCTCAGTTATAAAACGTGCACATGAACTTTCAAGAGGAAATAATGATTTTACTGATGATTGCGGTATGGTTTTAAAATATAATTTAGCGCAGATTTATATAGTTGAAGGGGAAGCAAAAAATATTAAGATTACATATCCGCAGGATATAAGCAAAAACTTTTAATTATATATTTTTCCCGCAATACTTTTCAACAGGGCATTTGTCGCACATCGGTTTAATCGGCTTGCAGATGTTTTGTCCGTGTGTAACGAGTAATGTATTTATTGGTATCCAATATTTTTTCGGTAATTTTTCTCTTAGTGCGAATTCTGTTTCTTCCGGATTTTTTGTTTTCAAATACCCTAACCTGTTAAAAATTCTGTGAACGTGTACATCTACACAAATTGCAGGAGTATTAAAACCTCGAGATAAAACTAAGTTTGCAGTTTTTCGTCCTACTCCGCGAAATTTACACAGTTCATCAATATCGCAAGGAACTTTCCCGTTATATTTTTCGACTAAAATACGTGATAATTCGATAATCTGTCTTGCTTTATTTTTATAAAATCCGACAGGATAAATTGCATTCTCCAAATCCTCAACATTGACTTTCATCATTTCTTGCGGAGTTTTTGCAAGTTTAAGCATACGAAGTGTTGCCGGATAAGTTGTTTTGTCATTAGTGCGCAGACTCAATATACACGCGATTAAAACAAGATACGGGTCATTAAATGAATCCATCAAACCTACAAAGTCGCTTTTTTGTTGTTTGGCATCCTCTAAATTTTTTACAACCGCGTCAATATTTATTTTCATTTAAGCAATCCTTTGACATCTATTAATGTTTTCAGTCTCAAAGCGTAAATATCACCTCTGTCAAAACGTTCAAGCTTTACAGCATCTTTTTCGGTTGTAATAATAGTTCCTGAGATATCTACAATATCAATCGGAGCATATTGATGATGGTCGTCAAATGTAATTGTTTTTATGACATTGAAATTTTTTAGAAAATCATAAAATTGCTGCGGCTGGCCGATGGCGCACATTGCAGTAACATCCATACCGTCCATAAGCCTTTGACCGGTTTTAATATTATAAACGTAATCCGGTTCCGTTGCACAAATACTTGTCGGAATTTGAAGTCTTTTGCTCATTATTTTAGCAACCTTAATTGCAGTGTCATGGTTAAGACTCTTACTTACAACAACAAGTCTGTCAATTCTTTCAAGAGCTTCTGCTCCCTCACGTAGAGGACCGGCAGGAAGTAAGTTTTCATTACCGAAGCCTTTAACGCTATCCATAAGAACAATATCTAAGTCCCTATAAAGTTTTCTGTGTTGGAAACCGTCATCAAGGATAATTGTTTGAATACCGAATTTTTCAACGGCATATTTTGCTGCTAAATAACGATTTTTACAGGTAAAGACATATACGCCGGGAGTGTTTTGCGCAAGCCAGAACGGTTCATCTCCGGCTTCTAATGCTCCAAAATAAATAGATTTACCGTCAGAAATCATATTTACATTTTTATTATTTAATTTCCCGCCGTAACCTCTAGAAACAATAGCAACTCTCTGACCTTTGGCGAATAAGTATTTCGCAATTTCAGATACTACAGGAGTCTTGCCAACTCCCCCTGTTGTCATATTACCTACAGAAATTACATAGGCATTAACTTTTTTCGGTTTAATAAGTTTTTTGTCGTAGCAAAAATTTTTTAGACGGCTTCCAATTCCGTAAAAATACGAACAGAATTTCAGCACGTCAAATAAAATTCCCTGCGGATTGCGAGTATAATGTAATTTTGTAATTTCAGTTTTTATATTTTTCATATTAGAACAACAATCTAAATAGTAAAAATCTTTTATTCAGTTTTTCTGAGAACTTTTTCAAATTGCAGGTTGTTACAACCATATCATCAACTATGCTTTGCAGATCGGAAATCTGTTGTTTATTTGACGGATCAACCTTATTAACTGTTGCAAGAGCGGTTGACATTTCTGCCATTGCGTTATTAACATTTGAAATTGCAGATGTCAGGTCAGATTTAAGTTTTTCGTTGCTTGTCAGTGAATTTACGCTTGCGCTGATTTGAGAAAGATTTTCGCTAATAATTTTAATATTTTTACCTGTTTTTTCCGCATCAGCCGCATCCATAACTTTGTTTAAATTCTGAGAGAGTTTACCTACTGAATCTGCTGTAGACAGAACAGTTGTTTTGAATTGCGGATCGCCAATCAAATTATTGATGTTAGCAGAAAGTCTTGAAAAGTCTTCTGTTGCGCGATTTGTCATATCCATAAGCTGTTTTATATCATCTTGAGAAGAATCTAACAAGGTATCGACTTTATCAAGAGTTGCGGATGAACGCGAACTTAATGAATTTAAGTTCGCAATTGTTAATCTTAAATTGGCAATAGTATCATCCGTTAAAATATCATTAATTTTTTTGTTAGTTTCTGTTAATGTTTCTGCTGCTTTGTATTGCCAATCCATAAAATCGGATAATCGCATCGGTTCTATGATGGTGTATTCTGAATTTTGTTTAGGAAATTCCAAAGGTGTGTCATCAAGAGGAACAAGCCGCAATTTGTGATTATTCGCAATCGTAATAGCTGCACCGCGTAAAAATTCCGGTAAAATTAAACCCGGAAGATTGATAACATAATCAACTTTGTACGCGTAACTTGTATTTATCCCTCCTTTATAATTGTAAGGAACCGATTCTCTTGAGATTACTTCAACAGATTTTATAATTCCGACATCGTGATATTTATCACTTAATTTCATTTCAACGGCATCATTTTTATATAACAAATTTCTGTTTAACATAGGGATATAAATTGTTCTTGTTTTTGGTGGTGTGATTTCTAAGAACAATTCGCCGATAATCCCGCCTCGTTGTATAGATAATGAAGATGCTCTGGGAATTTTGACATCTGGATCTGTTATAACAAATTTTACTTTTACATAACTGTTATCACCATCAACAACAGGTGTAATTTCTTCAACCTGACCGACTTTCAAGCCCATTATCTGAACTCCTGCACCCGGTCTTAAACCATTTACGTCTTTAAATTGAATTTCTATTCTGTTTGCAGAAGATAATGCTCTGCCCTTTACTTTCAAAACCGTACCAACCAGTAATATCAAAGCTAATAAGGTTAATAAACCTACTTTAAATGATGAAGAAAATTTCATTGTTCACCTTCCTGTTGTGTATGTATAGGTATATAGTAGCAGAAAAAGAGGTTAATTGTAAAGACTCCTCTATATGACCGATTTTTATCGGTTTCAATACATAATTATTAATATATGTTTTATAATTTAAGCAGGTTATATTGACTTTTTAAAAAAGATTATTATAACTCTCAACAGGTAGAAATATACAATTCCACAAAGGAGATTTATATATGGGCATGGCAGCATCACAAGCAAGATGGATTTCACTTGCGGCTAGAAAATCGAATGTTGAATATGAAGGACAGCAAATAAATCAGGCAAGAACGGCTCTTGCAAATAAAAGCTCCGAATTATGGAATCAATTATATGAAATGCAGGTTCCGACTGCGCCAAGTTCAAGTGATTTTACAAAGACCCAATATTCTTTTAATGCAGATAATACTAAGAAAACAGTAGAAGATATTCAAAAAGTTAGTTATACAGATGCTGACGGGAATTCATACAATTCTTATGTAACATATTCTTCTCAGATAGAAGAATATACCGGAATTCAGAAATCAAATTATAATCCTCAGGTTCACAGAGATTCTACAGGAAACGGATATATGGTCGGAACAAGAACACTGACACAGCTTTCTTCAATCCCAACATCTGACGAAAACTGGACAAATTATAATGCTGCTTTAACACAAATTGCAGAAAATCTTCCAGAGTCGGAAGTTGCTAAGGATTGGATGTTATACAAGCAGACCGGTTCAACTGATTCATTGAAAAATATATATTTCTGGACGGATTCGTCAAATCACGTTAATTTTTCAAATGTTAACGGAACAAATGGTTTAATAGCATGCATTAATGATACAAATAAAACACTGTTCTCTTATTATGCAGAAAATCAAAACCATAATCAAAAAGTTTCAGAATATGCATATATAGAATATGATAGCAGCGGGCGCGCGACTTCAATGCAATTAAGAGGTACTACTGCAATATATGATTTAAATGCAGAAAGTGTTACGGATAATCTTGCTTATAATGATGCAATGAACGCTTATGAATATCAAAAACAAATTTATGAAAAAAAGGTTCAAGATATCAATGCTAAAACCGAGCAAATTCAAACAGAAGATAGAACTCTGGAGTTAAGATTAAAAGCACTTGATACAGAACAGAGTGCATTACAAACAGAAATGGAATCAGTTCACAAAATTATTTCTAAAAACATTGATTCTACATTTAAAACATTTGAAAGTTAATAAAATAAAAAGAGGTTTATTATGTCTTATAAGAACGATAGCGAACTCGTTATAATGAACAGATTCAGCAGTGCAAGTTCAACTGCTAAAGCTCAACTGTTTGAAACATACGACAGATTAAGAGATTTAACTGTATCAGGAAGCGGAACAGGTACAGGTTTTGAAACAGCCGGAAGCTGGCTTTACAATGCCGCAAGCTTACTTGCTCCATCTGCATTTGCTACGGTATTTGGCGGTTCAGAAACAATGAATGTCGCAGGAACTTCTTATTATTCAAAAACCGGTACAGGAAGTGCTTACGGAGTCGATTCTTTTTATAATTATTCAGGATTTCCTAATGGTGCGGCTTCAATAAATTCTGTTTACGGGCTTGCAACAGGCGGAGCTGCTTCAATTTTAGGCGGTTGGGGGAGCTCATTAGGGCGTGGCTTAGCAGGGACGGCAACCGGTTTTGCTTCAAATGTTGCAGGACTTGCAGATATTACAAGTGCGGCTGCGTACGGAATAGGTACAGGTAGTGGACTAGGTAAAATCGCGTCTAATGCGGTTATGCCTGTCGCTAGTGCAATTTCAGGTTTTGGCGGAATATTAACCGCAATTTCACCGTATTTAGGAGTATACGGCGCAGGTACTACCGTTTTAGGAAACCTAATGCAAGGTACATCTTCTGCGGCTCTTGCGGCATATCAAAATATTACAGGTAATATTACAAACAGCGCTGATACAATTCTTTCAACAAAAGTAAGAAATATAGAAACTGTATGCAAAATGCTTGACACTCAAGGCGATATCGTTAAAAAGATGTTAAAAGAGAGTCTTGACGGCGATAAGAATGCATTGCAGAATTTATCATAAATAAGGTTATATGGATATTAAGATATATGGCACTAAGAAATTGTATGTTCTTAGTGCCTTTGTATTTATGTTTTAACATTCTTTTTTACACTCCTTAACATTTAAAACAAAAGTATTAAAGTTTTAAAAAAATGCAACCGATAAATTTTATGTAATAAGACCGGGCTAGTGTTAAGAAATATTACACAAGGTCGAATAAACTGTCAATTTATCCGAATGTAATGTTTTTAAATACATGTAGGTCTAAAGTGTAAGGAATAGAAATGTTTCAACAAACTCTAGAACTATACCAGAAAAGAATCTTAGACTTCCTGATGTATACAAGGAACTATTTAATTCGCAAGAACCCTGTTCAAGCAATGGTTACCTCAATAGTTGAAGGACTCAGAGATTTCTTGACGGTTAAAAAGAAATTAAAAATGGCACAGTACCGGCTGAATTATCACAGGCATCAGTTACAAAAAATGGAACAATTAATAGCCGAAAACAACCAGCATAATTTCTTAAAAGGTGCTCACTTAGATCAAAAAAGATAGGAAAAGGTCATGGGTTTACTGATTGGCTTAATGCGAAGACGTCAGTTGAATATGGAAAAATCAACATTAGCGTGGAAGATATTGTTGATTACTACTGCGATGTCACAGGCGCACAGAGCTAACGAAAATCTTATGCAAGTCGGTACAGACTATGAATCCGATTCTTTAATTGCTAAAAAAATTCAACAAAGAGAATATAAATTTAAAATTCTTGAAGAAAAACTCAAACTTCAAAAAGAAGAATACGAAACAAGATTACAAGAAATAGAAGCCGAATTAGGTGTTGTTAAGGATATGATTAACAACGGTATTCAAGAAATGTTTGGCAAAGGCTAATTATTTAACCGAATGAATGAATAAACTAATAATATCATTCAGCATTGCAAATTGTTTTTGATATTGCTGCGCTCTATTTTCAAGCGCGGTTATTTGTTTTCTGTAATCTACTATATTAGCCTGACATTCTCTAATTCCGGAACTTAATTCTGATTGAACCTGCCTTGCTTCAGATATAACACTTTTCATTGAAATTCCGAGAGCTTCCATTGTTTGCTGAATAATCAAAGCACCTGTTTGTTTTGAAACACCTGCGGGTAATTTCCCGATAAGTTGTTTTAAAACTTCAATATTAGCAGGATATTCAATGCTGTCAGACATAATCCCAATTCCGAGATTTCTTTCAAGACTTTGTTGGAAAGCGTTATCAACAAAAGATGTAGACGGCTGGTTAAAATTCAATGTAGGACTTTCATAAACCGGTTCTTCATCAGATTGTTCATCTTCAAGTTGTTCGTCATCACTTTCTACTACAGGAGCTTCGTATTCATCATCAAAAGAATCTTCGTATTCTTCTTCTGCAATATCGGCAGTATCTTCTGTTTGGTCCTGCATTTTCAAAGCTTCAACAATCTTTTTCCCTACATTATCATCTATTCTGTCAGTCATTTTACCCTCTTTAAATTTAATAAACTAATTATAATAAAAACAGTTTAAAAATTCAAGTCGAGGTAAGCACCTTGCATACAACATTCGTTTATGCTAAATTCAAACGGTAAGAAAGGGATTATATGGAAGTAATTGAAATTAAGGATTTTATAACTTTACCTTGCGGAGAAAATCCGCATCAAATTGCGGCGATTGCAAAAATAGAAAACGGGTTAAATTATGATATTTTAAGCAGAAATAAAGAATTGGGGTATACTGATTTTTTAAATTTGTCGGAGGCTGTAAAAGTTCTGGGTGAATTTTTTGACGTTAATACAGCTGTTATAACAAAAGAAGCATTAATATGTTCTGTGGCACTAGGTGCGACTTTAGACGAAGCTTATGAGAAAGCTATAGATTGCGACCCGCTTTCAGTAATCGAAGCGACTGCCGGATTTACAAAAAGTGTAAGCTTAAACATTGCAAAACAGCTTTATCAAATGAAAGTGAAAAATATAATAGCACCTGATTTTGACAAAGAAGCTTTTAAATTTTTACTTGAAACGAATATTAATATAATAAAAATAAATACACCATTATATGAGCTACAAGGATTTAATGAAAAAGATATAAAAGTAACACCGTTTGGTGTTCTTGTGCAAGAACAAAATTTGAGCAAATTAGGCAAAGATAATTTTGTTGTTGTTACAGAAACAAAGCCGACACAAGAACAGGTGGAAGATGCTATTTTTGCTTGGAAAATATCTAAACATTTAAAAAGTAAATCTGTCGTTGTCGCGAATAATTTAGCCGCAAAAGCCATTATTCAAGCCAAAACTAATGGTGCAATGAGTGCTGAAATTGCAATGGATTGTGCTTGCGAACATTCAAAAGATTCGGTAATGGCGCTTGACGGTGCAATCGAGAACATTGAAACCATAAACGCTGCCGTACAGGGAAGAATAGGATTAATTATCGAATCCGGTGACGGCAAAAATTCTAAAGAAATCCTGAAGCACGCAAATAAGTATGGGGTTTCAATAATATACACAAAAATAAGAAATCATAGGTACTAATATGACAAACATTAAACCATGGGATGAATATTTTTTAGATTTAGCAAAAACTTGTGCCAGCCGTTCAAACTGTTTGCGCGCACATGTTGGGGCTGTAATTGTCGGTCCGGATAAGAAAATCAAAGCAACTGGTTATAACGGAACTCCGTCAAAAGTAGAATCCTGTGCAGAACGAGGCGAATGTTACAGAATTAAAAATAAAATACCGTCAGGAACTCAATATGAAACCTGTCGTTCCATTCATGCTGAACAAAATGCAATAATTCAAGCAGGACAAGACAGATGTCAGGATGGAACTATTTATATCTGGGGACATAATTTTATTTGTATTTTGTGTAAAAGATTTATTGTTCAAGCAGGGATTAAAAATTGTGTTCTTAAAAAAGATGAAAACTCGCCGGTTGTGCGTGTGAGTGTGGAAGATTTAATAAAAGAACTTGAAAATTAAGCCGCTTGACTTTGCAAAAAAAAACATTAAAAAACATCTACCCCCCATACTACATTTGATTGATTTTTTGTATAAAAGTTGAAACAAATGGCAGGAATGAAGTATTATAAATAAGTGAGGTAGATTATGAGCAGTTCTTATTTTCCTAATTACGATTTGGGTTCAAGAATTTCCGGTACAAAGCTTGACACCGGTGTGAATTTTAATATGCCGGCAGCAAGGCTTGATAATATTGAAAAATCCGGGAATGCAAGCTTTAAAGATGTATTAAGCGGGCTTGTAGACAACTTAAACGAACAGGTAAACGCTCCTGATAATTTGTTAAAAGATGCAATGCAGGGAAATAAGAATGTAGACATCCATGATGTTATGATTGCAATGTCAAAATCTGAAATCAGTGTGAATGTAGCGACTCAGATTGTTGGTAAAGTAATAAATGCTTATGATAGAGTAATGCAGATTTCTATATAATCTGTTTCTTATAAACAAAAAAATCAGACAATGGGGCAAAAATGGATTTTAAAAAGTTACTGGAAAACAAACCTTTATTATACGGAATAATCGGCGGGATTGTTCTAATTTTTGTTGTTATTATTATGGTTCTTGCCATTGCAACTTCTAGTGGAGGAAACGGAGGAAGTCAAAATACTGTCGGCGGTGAGCCTTTAAAAACTAACGTTGATCTTTTAACAACAGATAATCTGGGGAAAGCTCTTGAAATTCAAGCTTTACTAGCAAAACAAGGCATTACTGTTGAACGTTCTCTGGATGGTACAAAATCAAAATTATATTTAAATAAGAATAATTGCTCTACTTTAACAAAAAAATGTACTATTACTGATAGGGATAATGCACTTATTGCTATTGTTCAAAGCGGTCTTATGGACCAAAATGTAGGGCTTGAAATATTTGACAAGGGTGATTTTACTTCTACAAAAGAAGATAAAAGAATACGTCTTGCCCGTGCAATGAACGGAGAACTTGCAAGGCTTATCAAGCAAATAAAACCTATTCAAAATGCAACGGTATTTATTTCTATTCCTGAAACTTCATCAATGTTTGATGACCCTAAACCTAAAACAGCAACGGTTCAAGTTGTTATTCCGGCCGGAGACAAATTAGACCAACTAAAGGTTAAGGCAATTAGTAATTTGCTTTTGGGAAGTGTTTCGGGTTTAAAAGCTGAAAATATCGCAATTACAGACACAAATGGAAATGTTTATCACAGTGTTATGGATGCAGAAGATGAAATGCTCCAAAAACTTGAAGAAAATGATAAATATATGCAGCAAAAAATTTCTAAACAATTAGACCGTTTAGTAGGTCCGGGAAATTACGTTGCAACAGTTAGTACGTTTTTGCGTCAAACTCCTGTTGAAAAATTTTCGATAGAGTACGATCCGGCTAAAAAAGCATCTATTTCGGAACAGTCTTTTACCGAAGGGCTTGGTGATAAAACTCAAGATCAAAGTAACGGAATAAATGCGGTAAGTGTTTATTTGCCAAACGGTTTGCCGAATGTCACAGGTACGACTGATTCAAGTCAAAACAGAAATTATTCCCGTCAGGCTACTGAAACTCAATACGGTGTGACAAAAACTCAAACTAACGAATATATTAAACCGGGAGTTGTCGAAGATATATCTATTGCTGTGACATTAGATAAAAATAATCTGCCTTCGGATATAACTTTAAATGAATTAAAAACGTTAATAGCCCGCGCTGCAAGTCCGAAAGTTACTGCGGCAAATGTGTCTATTGCGTTTACAAATTCAAATGATCCTTACTTGACTCCTGATAAACAGCCTAATCTGCCGAAAGTTGATGAATCGGGAAATCCTTGGTGGCTTGCATTATTGCTTACAGGCTTAGGTATAATAATAATCTTTAAAGTTATTTCAGGACGTGTAAACAAACTGAAAGAAGAAAATCGCGTTGAAGTTGAAGCTTTAAGAAGAAAATCAATGGAGCAGGAACAACAGCTTCAAGATATAAATTCAAAAGCAAGTCAATTAACACAGCGTCAATCTCAATTGGCTCAAGATTTGATTAATCAGCAGAATACTCGCGGGCAAATCTCTCAATTTGATGAAAATCTTTTAACAAACTCTCTTGATTCATTGTCTAATGAAATTTCTGAAGATGATGCGGATAACATCAGAAGTTGGATTGAAGAAAGCGGGATTTCACAGTAACAGGAAAATTTAAATGGCAGCGAAAGACTTTGATTTTGAAAATTTTGCAAATGATCTTGCTCAACAGGCAAAAGATCTTGTCCCTCAAGATTTTACAGATGACCAGAAAGAATATGTCGTTAATACTCTAGGCAATTTTTCTTTAATGGCAGGTAAAACTCTTGCGGAGGATCCAAATCTTAACTTTGATGCAGATGTTTCAAAAACAATAACCCAAATTATTGCGGAATGGTCTTTTCATAAGTCTGTAGATGTTATTCGTTCTGGTATCCCCCGTCAGTATTGGGATGGCGTTTTGCAAAAAATTGCATACACGATTTTTGAGATATCAAAACAAGCTTTTACCCAAAATCTACCTAGCGACAAAATTCTTGATCTTGTTGAACATCACGTAAAACGTGCTTATCTTGAAGCAATCACGGAACTAAAAGATCATGGAGCAATAGATGAGGGATTGATGGAATATGCTTCGACCCAATCTAATATGGAGAAAATGGCGCAAGAGATGCAAAATCAACAGCAAGAGCAGGTTGACAATCCTCAGACTCCGCCTGTGCCGGATGTTGCGCAAACGCCTCAAGAAGCACCTGAACTTCCAAAAGTAGATTCTAAAGTTCTTAAACTTGCAACGGTTGCACTTTTATTTAAAAGAATGAATCAAGATAAGGTTCAAAATATTTTAAATACTTTTGAAGATGAAGATGCCCAATCTGTAATAAAATATATGCAAATTCCTAATCTTGCGCAAAAAATAGGTTCTGAGAATGCATTAAGATGTTTGCAGGAAATAAAAACTAATTTACCGAAAAACACAGATTTGACTCCGAATAAAGTTGTTTTGAGCATAAAAAATTCAGCTTCAAAATGTTCCCCGAAACAAATAGAAACAATATTAATACGCGAGCGTATGGGGGTTAAACGCCTTGTACATAATGCGATTGAGGGCAATTATTACGATAAAATGCCGCCTAAAGTTGCAAGTATTGTTGCCACATATCTTAGAGATAGTGTATAATATTGTTAAATCATGATTATAAAAAAGAAAAATAAGAAACAAAAAGTTGATGAAGGGATAGAGCAGCAACAAGAAACTTCTGTCGAAGAACAACCGGTTGAACCTTTAAAGGAAGAAGATATAGACTTGTTCGATCTTGATAATATTGACTTTAAACAGCGTCAGGAGCGTCGTAAAGGAGATCGCCGCAGGGGATTTCGCAGGATAGATGACAGAAATCTTATTTCCCGTGCGCGCGAAGAAGCAGAAGCCATTCGCGAAACAGCAGCTCAAGAGGGTTATCAGGAGGGGTTAAATTCCGCACACGCTGATATTGCGGAAATAAAAGAAGCTCTCGGGGTGTTTTTTAGTGCAAAACAGGAAGTTTATGATGAGATTGCACCTGATATTCTTGAAATAAGTCTTGATATAGCAAAAAAAATTATTAAAAAAGAAATGCAGGAAGATCCTCAAATTTTAATAGATAATATTAAAGAAATTCTAAAAGGATTATCTAAAGAAGAAACAAAAATTATGCTCAAAGTAAATCCGCTGCAAGCAGATATATTAAGGCAGGAAATTCCTCAAGCTGTATCCTCCGCAGGTTTAGAAGCAAAAGTTATAATTATTCCTGATGATAATACAATGGAGGGCGGATGTTTAGTGACAACAACAAACGGGGTAATTGATGCTACTATAGAAACTCAATTATCCATAATAAGTGAGGTATTGAAAGAAGTTTAATGGCAGCACCTGAGGGAAATAATAATCCTATAAGTGAAATTTTAATGGCAGGGTTTGTGCTAACCCTGATATTAATCTTACTTGTTGAACTTCCGACATGGATTATCAACTTTTGTATATGCTTAAACATTACATTAGGTATAGTACTTTTGATGTTTGCGCTGTACGTTCAAAAGACATTGGAATTATCTTCATTCCCGTCAATTATTTTGATTGGAACGATGTTTAGACTGGTTCTTTCAATTGCTTCTACCCGTTTGATTTTGGCGCGTGGTGAAGCCGGAGAAGTAATTCACGCATTCGGAACATTTGTAACCGGCGGTAATATGATTGTCGGCGGCGTAATATTTTTAATCATTACAGTTGTTCAATTTATGGTAATCACCAAAGGTGCTGAACGTATCGCGGAAGTTTCCGCCAGATTTGCGTTAGATGCGATGCCCGGAAAACAAATGACGATTGATGCGGATTTTAACGCAGGTTTAATATCTCCGGAGGAAGCTACTAAACGTCGTGAAGATTTATCCAGAGAATCCAATTTGATGGGTTCAATGGATGGTGCGATGAAGTTTGTAAAAGGGGATACTATAGCAGGTATTATTATCGTTTTAATTAACATTATCGGTGGTTTGTGCGTCGGATGTTTGATGAACCAGATGCCTGTAGGAGACGCGGTTTCAAAATATACAATTTTGACAATTGGTGATGGTTTGGCTTCTCAAGTTCCGTCATTATTGATGTCAATCTCAGCCGGTATATTTATGACTCGTGCATCTTCTGCCAGCCCGTCACTTGGTTCAGACGTAACAAAACAAATTACAAGTAAGCCTTATGCGTTATTCTTTGCGGCAGCGTTTTTAATGTTGATTTCTTTGACGGGGCATTGGACAGGTTTGCCGTGGCTGCCTTTTATGATATTTTCTCTTTGCATTTTTGTTGCAGGTTTTCAGGTTCTTATCAATGCGGATGTTCAGTCTCAATTAGGACAGTTGGAAAATGTTCGCCAAAATATGCAAGATCTTGTTAACCCTAACAGAATGTATGAAAGATTAGGTGTAGACATTTTGAGTTTGCAGGTAGGCTCAAATCTTCTTGTAATCGCCGATCCGGATCAGGAAGGTCAACTGTTAGCAAAAATTGCCGCACTTCGTCAAAGGGTAACGGATGAACTCGGATATATTTTGCCAAATATTCGTATTATGGATTCGTCGGCACTTGATGCTAATGAATATATGATACTTATTCGCGGTAATAATGTTGCTACAGGATATGTTTATCCCGGGAAATATATGGTAATTGCCGATCAGTGGGATTCTATGAAAAAAGAAGTTCCTGAAGATGCAATTATTGGTATTGACCCGACTTATCAAACGCAGGCTTACTGGATTTCGCAGGATGATGCTAAGGCTGCAAGATTAGTTACTGCAGTTGATGCTACAGATGTTATTGTTACACACCTTCAAGAATGTGTAAGAAAACATGTTGACGAGGTTATGACAAAAACTGATGTACTTAAACTTATGGAGCTTGTGCGTTCTCAAGACCCTACGCTTGTTAATGACCTTGTTCCGACAATTATTTCAACAAGTGATTTGCGCAAGATTTTTGTTAACTTAATTCGAGAAAAAGTTTCAATTAAAGATATTATATTTGTATTTGAGCGGCTTTGCGATTATGCAAGATTTTCAAAAGAGCCTGATATTTTATCAGAACGTTTGCGTGCGGCTTTAGGTCGTCAGATATGTCTTTCTAACGTTGAAGATGATAAAGTTTTATATGCGCTTACGCTTTCTCCGGAGTGGGAAAAAATTCTTGACGATAGTTGTCAGCGAACAGAATTAGGCACAATGTTTTTGCTAAATCCTGTTCAAGTTCAGGAACTAATTGAAACAACAGCTACTACATTGATGCGCGCACACCAAACCTGCGGCAGACAACCTGTTGTTTTATGCTCTCCGAGAATAAGATTACCGCTATATCAGCTTCTTGAACGTCATATTCCTACTATAGTTGTAATTTCATATTCAGAATTAATTACTGATATTAAGGTCGAAGCAATAGATACTATCGGCGAAGCTTACGTTGGGTAATATACATTTAATCAATACTTGAAATCGGATAAACAGATTTCAAAAAATCAACTGTTCTTAATTCTATATCAGAATATATAGCACTTTCTGAATTGCCTGCATTTGCAAGAATTTCCGCTGTAGGAGAAATTATTAATGATGTTCCTATGGTGCTTTGATTGTTATTTGCTTTTTGAGTTTGGTTACATACTGCAAAATACACCATATTGTCATACGCGCGGGTTCTAATCATTGATATCCACATATCCTGTGCGTATTTTAACATTTCGTTATTGTCATAAACTTCATTTGGAATTACCCAAGCGGTAGGACAGACAATCAATTGCGCGCCCATCTGCACCAATTTTTTAAAATGAAGCGGATATCTTATGTCATAGCAAATCGCCAAGCCCACTTTTCCAAAATCAAAATCTATAACAATTTCTTTTTCTCCTGCAGTAATTAAAGAACCTTCGTTTCCGCCCATAAAATTGTATAAATGAATTTTTCTGTATTTGCCGACGATTTCTCCTGCTCTGTTTATTGCAAAAGATGTGTTGTAGTATTTTTCGTCAACTTTTTCAATAACTGTTCCTGCAACGATATTTGTTTTATATTTAACAGCGAGTTTTTTTATAAATTCTATTGTCTGACCGCCCTTATCGTTTTCAGGAAAATCTTTAAAATGCTTGTCGCTTATTCCTGTTGGAAAAAATTCCGGCAAAACAACTAAATCTAATTTTTTGTCAGAATTTTCTTCAATATAATATTCAATTTTTT
>CADBQQ010000071.1 GCA_902796825.1 uncultured bacterium | reverse complement strand
GACCTCCGTCGAGGTCTAGGTTGGTTATTTTTTGGTTATGTTATAGTATTATGTCAGTTATAAAACTGTATATAGGTTAATTGTTTTATCTTACATTTGCTTAAATTACCCTCAAGATTTTGTTTTGCCTTTTTGATAATAAAATGTTACAAAACTTAATAGTTTAAAGAATTTTTGTAGTTATCATGTTTTTATGTTAGACAAAATCAAACGTTTTTTTCTATCAAAAATTCTTCGTAAAAATTATATAAGAACCGGAAAATGCAAGGGTTGCGGCGAGTGCTGTACTCATATTTATGTAAAGCATTTTAAACATGTTTTGAAAGATGAAAACGAATTTAAAAAATTACAATACTTATTTAAATTCTATGCAGATTTGGAAATAATCGGCAAAGACGAACTCGGTCTAATTTTCAAATGCACAAATCTTGATGAAAAAACAAAACGCTGTAAAATCCATTTTTGGCGCCCTGCAATTTGCCGTCGTTATCCTCAGGAGGAATTATTTTCTATGGGTGGCACATTATCAGACAAGTGCGGATACAAAATGGAACCGATAATTCCTTTTAAAAAAGTTTTGGAAAAAGTTCAACGAAAACAAAAGAATAAAATCATCAGATAGCACTTTCAGGTAATGAATTTTAACCTAAAAATATTTATACTCTCTTAAAAAGGGAGGTATTTTATGAAAAAGATAATAATTTTTTTCTCAATATTTGCGTTTTTCACAGGTTCTTACGCATTGTGTGCCTGCTCATTAAAAAGCATTCAAACAGGTGCAGCCTGCTCTGTAACTTCCAATAATATTAATATAACACCGGATAAACCAAGCAATATAAACAAGCCTTTGCCAAATCCTAATAAAGAAAACTTTGCCGTTCCTTCAAAAACAACAGGTAATGTTCGTGGTTTAGGGACAACTTCTCCAGCTCCTGATAATACTCCCGCAGGTTCATACAATGCAAACTGTCAATTTGGTGTTTGCCCGCCGGGGATTAATAACAAAGGTTTTGAAAAATAGACTTATCTTTGGCAAATTGTTCTTGCAACATATACACCGGAAGCGGATGCTTGCAGTAAGCCTCTTGTTACACCCGCACCATCTCCGATTGTAAATAAGTTTTTAACTCCTTCTGTTTCAAGTTCATTTGTCAATTTAACTCTTGCAGAATAGAATTTAACCTCTATACCATAAAGCAGAGTGTATCTTGAAGCTGTTCCGGGACACAATTTGTCAAGAGCCTGTAACATTTCAATAATACTTGTCATTTGTCTGTACGGAATTACAAGGCTCAAATCACCCGGAGTTGCGCATGTCAAAGACGGAGTTATAACGCTTGATTTAATTCTTTCAGGAGTAGAGCGTCTGCCTTCTAACAAATCGCCAAATCTTTGAACAAGTATACCCCCGCCTAACATATTTGCAAGACGAGCGATATGCTGACCGTATTGAATAGGTTCTTTAAATGGTTCGGTGAACTTTTCGCTTACCAAAAGAGCAAAGTTTGTATTTGGTGTTTTGTAATTCGCATAACTATGACCGTTTACAGTCGCAATGCCGGAATAATTTTCTTGAACAACTTCGCCATTCGGGTTCATGCAGAATGTGCGAACTTCATCCCCGAAAGTCGGAGAGTGATAAATCAATTTAGACTCATAAAGTTTTGAAGTTAATGGCTCAAAAACAGGCGCAGGAAGTTCAACACGAACCCCAACGTCTACAGCATTATTAACCATACCGATTTTATGTTTTGCAAATTCTTGAGTCAGCCAATCCGCACCTTCTCTGCCCGGAGCAATTATTGTATATTCTGCGGAAATTACATCTCCGTTATCAAGTTCAATTCCTTTAACCTGTTCACATTCAACAATTAAAGATTTTGCGGCAACATTATTTAGAATAGTAATTCTATCGTCCAAATAATCCTGCATATTTTTCAATACATCAAGGCTTCTTTCAGTTCCAAGATGCCTTACGGGAGAATGAACCAGCTTTAATTCAGCTAAAACAGCTTGATGTTCAAGTTCTTCAAATACTTTCATATCAGTGCCGAAAACTTCGTCTGTTGCTCCGTATTCCAGATATAAATCATCTGCGTATTTTATTAAATCTTCAGCTTGTTTTCTGGTCATATATTCAGCCAAATGGCCACCAACATCAGGTGTGAGAGTCAATTTTCCGTCAGAAAAAGCTCCTGCTCCACCCCATCCGCAGAGAAGTCCGCATTTTTTACAATTCACGCATTTTGGAGAACCTTGACGCAGAGGGCATTTGCGAGTTTCAATTCTTTGTCCTTTTTCAATCAAAACCACTTTCCATTCAGGTTTTAATTTCATTATTTCAAGCGCGGCAAAAATTCCCGCAGGACCTGCACCTATTATCGCAACATTATACATAATTTTCATCTCCCTAATTTTATCAAGCCAGTTAAGCTTAACTCAAACCAAAACATTTTTCAAGGGCTTAAAACGTAATTTGGTATTCTTGCCCAACGCTACATTCCTGTTAATTTATGTAAAAATAAAGTTATAATTATGCGATAATAGAGCAATTATTCCTATTGAAAAGTTTTAAACAAACTGTAGGTAGTTATCGTATGTGGAAATTTTTTCTCAAATTGTTTGGCAAGTCCGGGAGTACTGTGCGAGAAGCTAAAAATATAGCCAAAGTGTTTGAAACTGTCGAAAAGGATGGTACTAAAATTTGGAAACAAGTGGTAGAAAAAGATGGAGGAGTTGAGACTTTAACAAGAATGACTCACCCCAATAAGCCCAAATACTTGTCAGAGGCGGTTGAAAGACATCAAGGTAATACATTTTATCGTAGAGTGGAGGTAAAAAACGGTACTGATAGGGATGTTTATGTAAGTGCATATAATTATAAAATGCCGAATGGTCAAGTTGTTGACGGTGATTTTCACAGGCATTATTACTATAGTTATATAGATAACAAAGTTGCTCAGCGTAATGGTTACGGCCGGAATAAATTTCTTACATTTACGAAAGATGCTGACGGAACGATACATCAAAGAACTATGTTTCATGGGGCGATAGCCGGCGAAAACTGGTTTTTACGTCAAGCCGGAGGCGGGAATTACGATTCTGTCCGACAAGCTATACGCAACCACAATAATAACTCTTATGGTATGCGTTTTGGTGTATTTTTGTAAAACGTAAGTTTGGCTTTCAGCTCTACATACTTTTTCAAAATATTAATTCTTGCCTTTTTTATATTTTTTGTGATAATATGTTAAAGCACAATTGTGCACATGAAAAATTTAGTGTATTAATTATAAGAAGAAAGAGGTTTTTTGATATGTCATTACCTAATGTAGCTTATTTTTCCATGGAAATGGCGATAGACCAGTCTTTGAATACATATTCAGGTGGTCTTGGATTTTTAGCAGGTTCACATATGTTATCTGCGGGATATTTACAAATGCCTATGGTTGGCGTGTCTATTTTGTGGTCTTACGGTTATTATGATCAAAGAATTAACCACGCAGGAGATGTTGAAGTTGCTTATATAAGAAAGTATTATGACTTTTTAAAAGATACGGGAATTCAAACTGAAGTTGATATCTTTGGTGAAAGAGTTAAGGTTAAGGCTTGGAAAGTTGAACCGGAACTTTTTGGGACTTGTCCTGTTTATCTTTTGACTACTGATATTGAGGGTAACAGTGATTGGGCAAAAAGTATTACTCATAGACTTTATGACGGTAATGAAAAAATAAGAATTGCTCAGGAAACAGTTCTTGGTATTGCAGGTGTAAGAATTTTACAACAGGTTGGTTATAAGTTTGACGTTATTCACATGAATGAAGGTCATGCTCTGCCTGCGGCTTTTGAACTTTTAAGGCAATATAAAGGAGATTTAACAGAAGTTAAAAGACATACTGTATTTACTACTCATACACCTGTTGCTGCTGGAAATGAAGTTCACTGGGTAGACACTTTGATGGAAGGCGGATTTTTTGCCGGTGCTTCAAGAGAAACTGCTGTTAATTTAGGTGGTGAAAACTTCTCTTTGACGGTTGCAGCTTTAAGAATGTCCAGAATTGCCAATGCTGTATCTCAGCTTCACGGGCTTGTTGCAAATAAGATGTGGGAATGGGTTGAAGGCAGATGCCCGATTAGAGCTATTACAAATGCGGTAAATCTTGAATACTGGCAAGATAAGCGTGTTAAAAATGCAGAAAATAATTTAGAAAAACTCCTTGAAGTTAAAAAAGAAATGAAAGCTGAATTATTTAAGTATGTTGCAAACGTTGCAGGTAAGAGGTTTAATCCTGATGTATTAACTATTACTTGGGCAAGAAGATTTGCTGATTACAAACGCGCATGGCTTATTCTTATGGATAAAGACAGAATTGAAAAATTGCTTAATGAAGATAAATTGCAAATTATTTTCGCAGGTAAATTCCACCCGGATGACGTTATGGGTAAAGAGATGTTTAACAAACTTCTTCACCGTTCTCACTCATTGAAGAATGTCGTTGTTCTTCCGGGATATGAATTACAGTTATCGGGAATGCTAAAACGCGGATCTGATGTATGGTTAAATACTCCGTTAAGACCGTTTGAGGCATCGGGAACTTCCGGCATGAGTGCAAACGCTAACGGGGCAGTTCACTTATCAATATTTGACGGTTGGACTGTAGAAGGTACATTTAACGGTATCAACGGCTATTCTATCGAATATCCTGAGATTAACGATGAAATGTCATGGGAAGAAAGACACTGGAAAGATCATAAGTGCTTGATGGAAATTATAGAAAACCAAATCATTCCAACTTATTATGATAATAAGCTTGAATGGGCAAGAATAATGCGTCAGGCAATCAGAACCTCTGAAGCTTACTTTAATTCTGACCGTATGGTAATTGAATATTATAACAGGTTGTATAAGCCAATCGCCCATGACGGAGAATGCTCAGGCGGAGAAACTCATGAAATTGAAGTGAAAGAAGCCCCAACATTTGATGCTTGGACATTTGCTAATATAAAATAATTAATAAATTAATTATTATAAAGGTGCCGGTATTTTTATCCAGGCGCCTTTTTTGTTGACATTTATCAAAAAAATATAAATTTGTAACGAATTTGTAATATTGAAAAAATAGTACTTGATTTTAAATATTTATGCGTTATGATTAAAAAGTTCAGACACAAAATCTTAACAGATTTACTAAAACCAGAAACTTAGAATTTTATCTAAAAACGTACAGTTTTATTAAAGATTAAGGTAAGTGGAATTGTTACTTGACAATAGATTGTGAAGTAATAGCATGAAAAAACACCGAAAACTTTCGGTTGTTTACCCCGATAGATTTAAACTCTTTTAAATGGAGTCGGATAGTCGTCGGATTAAAGATAGCACTTTGACAACAGAATAGCTGAAGCCCGAGCAGAGCCACGAGCCGTAAGGCTTGAGTTGAGCGGAGCCAGCGGAAACGTTGAGTTTTCGTTGTGAACGCGAGCGTAGGCGTTTAATGCGAGGGCTAAAATAACACATAAAAATGTGACAAATAAACTTGTTAATTCATAGAAATAATGATTTCAAAAAAGACAAACTAACAAGAGTTAGTGTTAACAATGAGTCAAATCTGCGTAAGCAGAACGGACATAAACTTTCTGACAATGGAGAGTTTGATCCTGGCTCAGGACGAACGCTGGCGGCGTGCTTCATACATGCAAGTCGAACG
>CADBQQ010000070.1 GCA_902796825.1 uncultured bacterium | reverse complement strand
TTCGACTCTCGCTTGCGCTCGCTTTGAATTTTCGGGTTGTCGGAAAATTCAACATTTCCCTCCAACTTACGGGTTCGCTCGCTATCGCTTGACTACACCCTACCGAAAATTCAACTCTGCTCTCGCTTGCGCCCTCGCATAAAACGGCAACGCTCACACTTGCAACGAAAGCTCAACGCTTCCGTTGATGCGTGTTCGACTCTCGCTTGCGCTCGTGCCTCTGCTCGAGCGCGCAAAAAAAAGAGCCTCTAATGAGACCCTTGGAATGCTAAACTTGGTTTCATTCCTCGTAATAGTGAAGTGTGAAGTGTGTGCTTAAAGTCTTTTTTCAATCCCATTAAGCACCCTCGTGTTTACATATATATAAAGTTTTTTGTTTATATAAAATTGCTATATTGTTTATAGAACGCTTCACAATCCGTAATATATACCGTGCGGGTTATACAACCATATTCAAAAACCGTTAAATTTTCCTAATTCTTTTGGGTGTTATATTTTATATATAAATAGTTTATAATATTAATGCTGGGATATAATAGTTGAGGAAAAGTTTTGATGGAACAGGATTTAGGGTTACTAAGATACAAATCACCATTTATTACTCTTGAGGAATACAATTCTCAAATGATGAAGTCTGAAAAATTTGATGTCTATAAAAATGTAATTTATGATTTGGAAGATTCTAAAAATTCTGAAGAACCTTATTTTTATGAAGCTTGGACAAGATCTGCTTAATTTATGTTAAAATCTGTTAACATTGTGTAAGAGAAAAAGGCAATTATCGTAAATAAAAATACTTTATATAAATGTATATAGTATTAGAGGATAGTTTGCCAATCATGAACGAACAAGAACTAAATACCCTAATGTCAGTTGTATCAGATCCTATTAAAAATGTTTACAGGATTGAGTCTTACAAGGATTTGGCTGAAATTCAGCGTATTATCAGAATTTTTAATATTTCAGAAGAACAGCACAACAAACACGCAATGTTGTCTATTAAAAATCTGGCAACATTCCGACTTGTTCTTAGCAACAACTAACGCTTTAGCTAGTAGTTAGTGTATTATCTGAATAAGCGGTGGTATAAATAACGCTGCACCTATCATTACGGCTGTTATTGTAACGAGCATTACTGCACCTGCTGCTATATCTTTTGCCATTCCGACCATTTTGGAATATTTATTGTGGTAGATTGAATCCAGTGAAAATTCTATTGCAGAATTGAACATTTCGGATGCAATCACTGATGATATCGTCAAAAGCAATATACAGATTTTTACTATTGAAAAATTCAAACAAAAAGCTGTAATAAGCACAATTACAGATGTGAAAAGGTGTATTCTTATATTCCTTTCGCTTTTTAGCGAAAGACGCATTCCTTTTCTTGCATTTCTGAAAGTACTTCGCAAGCTTTGTGTTTTATATTTTGTCATATTTAATCCCTATACTTTCGAGCGCTGATTTTTGGTGGTTTATTACAAAATCAAATTCTTCTTCGGTTTGATGATCAAAACCTAACAAGTGCATTATACCATGACTTATAAAAAATTTTAGTTCGATTTCTCTATCAATATTTTTTTCTTGTGCTTGCTGTGCAATTTTGTCTAGCGCTATAATAATTTCGCCCAGATAAATTTCTCCATCAAGAACAAACCTTTCAGCGTCTTGGGAATCTGCAAAAACTGCAAACGTAATTATATCCGCAGGGTAGTCTTTGTCGCGATAATCCCTGTTAATTTCATGAGTTTTTTCTCCATCACAAAATAAAAAATCAAATGACACGGTTTTATATTCATACTGCGAAAGACAACAATTTTCGTATATTTCAGGGCAAGTCATGTAATAATGAAAGATTTTTTCCGTTGTTTTTAAAATCTCTGTTTCATCTAAGGTCTGATTGCTGTATATGTTTTCAATATCAATATTAAGCGTCGTCATCTTCTGATTTAGGGTCCAATACTTTTGGTTTTAAGCTTTCAAGTTCTTTTACTTTTTTTTCAAAATCTTCATCAAGTGCTTTTGACGGAATTTCTATTTTATTCTTTTTGAATTCTTCCGCGATATTCTCTTGATATTTAATTCTGTTGTGCTGCATACCTCTCAGAATTCGGCTGAAAGTTGAGGCTATAATTTTAATATCTTTCAAAGTCAGCGGGCTGTCTTCAAGTTGTCCGTCATTTAATCTCTCTACTATAATTTTGTCTATAATCTGTTCAATTTCTTCTGAAGTTGCACCTTTCATAGAGCGGACTGCGGATTCAACAGCATCTGCTAGCATTAGTATTGCGGTTTCTTTTCTGTTTGGTTTCGGGCCGGTGTAGCGGAATTGTTCTTCTTTAACATTTTCGGCACCTTCTTCTTGCAATGCTTGATTATAGAAGTATTTAGCAATACCTTCTCCGTGATGTTGAAGAATAAAATCGTTTATAATATTTGGTAATCTATATTCTTTAGCCAGTTCTACGCCGTCTTTTGGGTGAGCTGTAATAACCATTTTGCTTAGTCTTGGTGTAAGGCTGTTGTGAGGATTTTCAATGCTGAAATAAGATTGATTTTCCACAAAGAATAAAGGTCTTTTTAGTTTGCCTATATCGTGGTAAAATGCTCCGACACGCGCCAGTATAGGATCTGCGCCAATTGCTTCAGCTGCTGCTTCACAAAGACTCGATACCATCAAACTATGATGATATGTGCCGGGAGCTTCTATTTGTAAGCGTTTTAACAATGGTTGATTATGATCTCCGAGTTCAGCAAGACCATAAGGTGTAATAATATGGAATGCGCCTTCTAATAATGGAGAGACTCCAAGTGCGATTATTGAACAAGTTAAGCCATTGGCGAAAATAAATATACAGTCTCTTAGTATCAGATAATTATTTACATCAATAAGGCATTTGTCAATAAAATATAAACTCAACATTACTAAAATACCTGCCGCGCCAAGATTAAAGCCGACTTTAATCATATCAAACCGTCTGGTATAATGAATTCTTGAAATCATAAGCATACCGATTAGTGACAGGATTACAAAAACAACCACAAATTGCGCATTATACTGCATTCCTATTGTTAAAACAGTTATGATTAGTGTCGATAATAAAAACGCTATTCTTGGATTTAAGAAAATTGCGCCCAATATTATTACTGCCGGAATAGGCAATATATACGGCGAAAACCCTATCGGTAAGACTACCGCTGTTGAACAGGCAACAATAGAAAGCATTCCGGCAAAAGCCATATATTTTGTTTCATTAAATTGTTTTTCAAAATATTTAAGGTAAAAAAGGAAAATAATTGTTGTAAGCAATACAAGTATATAAATTGATAAAATACCTTGCCAGTTTAATTCATAAACGTTATATCCCGCTTCTCTCAATGCATCGCGTTTTAAGCGTGTAACCGGTTCGCCCTCAAAAACAATTTTATCACCTTTTTGAAAGGTTACTTTATAAGGTTTTACCGAATCTTGAGCATTCATCTTTGCAATTTCTGTTGCAGCATCATCAACAACAAGGTTTGGTACAATGATTTGTTCAAGCATTGCGGTAATCACAGCGACTTGTCTTTTTGACACGTTACTTACAAGGTGGCTTTGTATAAGAGTTTTAATTTTACCTTTTTCGTAGTCGCTTTCCGTAATTCCTGCCTGCAAAATATTAACAAGAGACAATGAAGCCTTGTCAAAAGCTTCTCGTAAACTCGATTCGTCTACATTTAAGAAATAATTGATAATAAAATCTTTATTTACATTATCAGAGAAATCAAATAATACATTTAAATCATTTTTTTTGTCAGCTTGTGCGGACTCCTTTTTGCGAATTTGAAGAATAGAATTTTGCAGTGTTTCAAGATTTGATTTTATAAAATCATCTTCCGCCGGAACTAAAATAGGTTCGACTTTTTGTGCTACTTCTCTTTTGTGCAGTTCGGTTCGTTTTACATCTTCAACCGTCAAAGTTTTTTGTGCAATAATATCTTTTTTGCTTATGCCGTTTTCAATAATACTTTGAAAAAAGAAGTTCTGAGACGAAATTATTGCAGTAATCGCAAAAGTAAACAAAACAAGATAGCACGTTTTAATAAACTTTGAAGAAGTTAATGCTTCTTTAACTCTCTCTAAATATTCAGTTTTAACCATATATACAATTCCTGTTTAAATACTTATTTATGTTTAATATTTTACCTTGTGCCAAAAATTTTTCAAGTCTGAAACGTATTTATACTACACATATATTAATTATTAATATCGTCCAGAATAAATTTACCGATTTTACCCTCGCGAAAATCTTTTAGAATATACCCGGAAGTCCTTTCAATATCAGCACTCCCTCCTGCGGACAACCATTTTCGTTCTAAGGCAATATTTTCTACAGTCAGATCAGTTTCATTTTGTAATTTATAAAAGTTTTTAAATATATTTTTTTGTTTTTCGTTCAATACTTCCAGTAATTTTGCCGCTATTGTATCATTTGAATACGCATTATCTCCGACAGAATTAACAAAAGCTAATTTAACGGCTCTATTTTGATCTTCCTGGCGCATCGGTATTATTCCGGGAGTGTCAAGAAGTTCTAATTGCGGATTTATGCGCACCCATTGCTGTTGGCGCGTAACCCCTGCTTTTGCACCGGTCTTAGTCTTAGAAGAACGAGTTAATTTATTTATAATAGTTGATTTTCCGACATTCGGAAGCCCTACTACCATAATTCGTGCAGGTCTGCGCAGAAGCCCTTTTGCCATTATCGCCTGAATTTTTGGCTCAGCAAGTCTCTGTGCTGTTTTTACAATTAAATTAATGTCTTTAGAATTTTTTACGCTTGTTACAAGAACATCCGTTTGACTGTTTTGTTTTAATATTTCGACAAATGGAACTAATTCGGATTGTTCGACAAGATCAGATTTATTAACAAGCAAAAATCGGGGCTTATCTTTGAGAAGCCCCGAAATATTGTCATAACAACTTGATAACGGTATTCTGGCATCAATAACTTCAATTACCGCATCTACCAGAGAAAGCTGTTCTTTCAGCTTGCGTTCTGCTTTTGCAATATGTCCCGGATACCAGTGAATATGATTGTTATTTCTTTTCAATTTTTTCCTTAATACGAGTTGCTTTACCTGAACGTTCTCTCAAGTAGTAAAGTTTAGAACGTCTAACATCCCCGCGTCTTAGAACTTCGATTTTGTCAATTCTTGGAGAGTGGATTAAGAATACACGTTCAACACCAACACCTTGGAAAACTTTTCTTACAGTGATAGTTTTGTTTAATCCTGAACCATGCTTTTTAATAATAGTACCTTCAAAAGCCTGAATTCTTTCTTTGTTTCCTTCAACAATTTTAACGAAAACTTTTACTGTATCACCGGAGTTCATTTCAGGTAACTCTTTACCCATGTAACTTTTTTCTAATTCATCAATAATAGGATTATTCATTTTTTGCTTCCTTTATATTTCTAATCTGCTACTTATTTTGTAATTCCTTAATCGGTGTTATTTCGGTTTTTTCCACAATAAACCACACCGACGCACGTTCGTGTTGCTAATCGTATAATAAAATAATTTTATTTTCAAGTAGGGGTAAAGATTTTTTAAGTTTTAAATATATTTAATCCGAATTTTCGACACACAATACTAATGTATAGTATAAATAGCTTTTGGCATCTGCCTTATATTGGGATCTATGCGCGCCAAAAAAACGCTTACTTACTTTATTGGATTCCAAATCTTCATTAGATAATATTGTATTGCCTCCCATAAGGTTGTTATTCGCAATAGAATTCCCTGTATGTCCAACCATATTAAGAGAAGTAATAACAGACCAGTTTTGTGTATAATTATCGTCGTTCCAATCGTCATAAGCTCCTATCTGAGGATATGCTCCGGTATTTTTATGCACATAAAAACCTGAAATTATTTGAGCAAGTTCTTGCGGAGATGGCAAGTGGGCGTTTTGCTCGTGACAATATTTCATTGCACCGCCCCATTCATACGAAGGACAATATTTAATACCATAATTTTTATTTTTTTCTATTTCGCATTCTTGTCCCCTTAAATCTTTCATCCACCATTTTGCTTTCTCTGAAATTCTTATACCATTAATAATAGTATATATACCTATATTCGCACCGTTAAATGATACTATGTCATAACCTGCGCCAAGTCTATTTGGTTTGTTGGCTCCGTTTAAGTCATATAAGCCTGCTATACACTCTGCATCTGAAAGATTTTTTAAAGGGGCATCAGGGTCTAAAATACAATTCTTTTTCAATGAAATTATGAACGGAACTCCTGATGCTGTTATAAATCCGGCAGGAGCTAAATAATCGCTGCTTAAATGTAAATCTGAAGTTTCTTTAATTTTAGAAATTTCTTTTGATTCCATTTCTCCGCTTGCAATTGTATAATTTATATTTTTATAAGGAAAACAGTTTTTGATATTATCTGCCCCGCAAATTGAAGTTATTTTATAATATTTGGATAAGCCTTTTAAAAATTCCTCAGTATTTTCATGAGTTTTTCCAGACAATCCGTTTTCGAGAGAATTATAAAGATTTAAACTATCAACTAATTTTTTTTCTATTACAGTAATCTGATGTTGTCTAACAACATTGGTAATTTTTATTATAAATGGCGTTAAAGTCATAGCCGCTACTACACCGACGATTGCGAGCGTTATCAATACTTCTGCTAAAGTAAACGCGAGTTTTCTTGTCATAAATACTCTCCTGTCTTTTATAGTATGTAACCAGTCTACTATATCACGTGTAAAATAATGTGTCAATCCCATACTATAATGTGTATTATGTCTATTAATATAAGCGATATCGATAAAAAAGTCGGCATGAATATTCGTGTTGAGCGTATAAGGAAAAATATTTCTCAAGAGGGGTTAGCGGATATGGCAGAACTTGCGCGTTCCACTATGGGTATTGTTGAGCGTGGTGAAAAATCCCCCTCGCTTCAAACAATTGCCAAAATTTCTAATGCTTTAAATATTGATATCCGAAAACTTTTTGATTTTGAATGATTTGTATTAAAATAATTTTATGAGTGGCGATTATAAAAAACTATTAAATAAAAAAAAGAAAAAATATTGTGATACAAAAACTATGGGTGTAAATATTGATAAAAACGAATATTACGATATAATTCTGTCAAATTCTGCACATCCTGAAAAATTTGATAAAAAGTAAGTTACAGATAAATGTTGTGTCGGGCAAGAATACCCAATTATATAAAAATTTTTATACCCCTTTACAATTTTTTGTTATTGTATTATAATAATTCCGATGTTGGTTTACTAGATAGTAATAGGAAAGAATGAGGAAGTAAAAAATGAAAAAATTACTAGCAGGTTTATTAGTTTCAGGTATGCTTTCATTCACTATCGCTCCGGCATTTTCATATGCAGGAATTGATGATGTTGATAGCACCTATTGGGCTCAAACTGAAATCGCAAGCGTTGTAGCTGATTCAGTTATGTTCCTTAACAAAGCAAACAACTTCAGACCTGAAGACAAAATCTCCAGAGTTGAATTTGTTACAGCTTTATTAAAAGTTTTAGGCAACGATAATTTAACAATTAACACTAATGTTAGATTCTCTGACGTTGCTAAAAAAGGCGCAGATCACGATGCAATCGCAAGATCTCAACAATTAGGTTTAGTTTACGGTTATCCGGATGGAACTTTCAGACCTAACGGATCTATCTTGAGAGACGAAGCTCAATCAGTTATCAGCCACATCACAATTGATGGTGTTGTTAACCAAAACGTACTTTCAAAATACTCTGATGCTGCTAAAGTTCCGGCATGGGCTACTAACGTATATAACAAAACATTATCTTATGGTATTTACGTAAATCACCCTGACGAATTAGCATTAAGACCTACTGAAGATTTGACAAGAGCTGAAGCTGCCGTATTATTATACAGATTAAGCAGAAAATTAGACCTTGTTAAAGCTCAATACAAAAATGTTCACGAAACAGTTCTTGGAACAGAACACTTGAACGTTTCTAAAAAAGCTCCTTCTAACGAAGTTACAGTTACTAACTTGAGAAATATCATCAGAGAAGGTAACGTTTTAGAAGTTGAATTTAATGAAGCATTCAAATCAAAATTAGCTGCAGCAGGCGACTGCGTTACTTTCAGAAATGATGAAGATATCGTTACTGAAGAAGGAACTTTATTGTTCCCTGCAGGTTCTACTTTCTACGGACAAGTATTGAACATCCAAGATCCGCAATGGTTCAACAAAAATGCCAGAGCTTATGTTCAAATCAATAAAGTAGTTGCTCCTAACGGACAAACAACTGCTTTGAATGCAAAACCATTCTACAAAGATTATGCTTTGAAAGAAGGTCCTTGGATGACAGCAGGTAAAGTTGCATTGTACACTGTTGGTGGTGCTGCTGTTGGTACAGGTGCAGGTGTTGGTTTCTCATTCATCCCTGATCCTGACAAAGTAGGTACCGGTGTTGCAATTGGTACTCCTGTTGGTGCTGGTGTTGGTTTAATCACAGGTTTAGTTACTCCTGGTTTGAACTACTCTGCTAAAGAAGGTGAAGAAATTCAAGTTATCTTGTTAGAAGATGCAAGCGTAGCTAAGTAGTTTCTTAATTTAAATAAAACGTTAACGACAGACTTTGAATTTTTCAAAGTCTGTCGCTTTTTTATGGATTAAATAGCATGACATACGCATAGTGTTGTAAGTTGGGCTTTTAGCCCAACAATATAATGATGTATGGCTAGCCCATTTATTCAATATTTTTTTCTCCATTCGGGTATTAAAAATTTATTTAAAACTTTTAAAATTGAAATGTAACCAGTTAACCTAAAGGAGGTAATTATGAAAAAGATATTATCATTAGCAGCTGTGTGTATGATGCTTGCAATGCCTGCGCATGCATGGACTTATGACGGGCTGGGAAGCTTGAATCCGTTTACGAACTTTGGTCGAGGTTTTGGCGGAGACGGTTGTGGCTGTGAGCGTCCGAAATTAACTAAGTGTGAAAAATTGCACGGAGTAAAAATTATTAAAGGCGAACCTTGCGGATATGCAGCTCCTGTTGTAATTCAAAAATCAACTTGTGATGAGCCGATGCCGATTATTTATGACAATTGTCCAAACTGTGCAAAAACAATTCAGTATATGGACAACTCATGCCCTAGCTGCCACAGAGCATTTTAACCTTCTGTTTACAGCCCTAACGGGAAATCACCCTCCTTGAATTTTATAATTTCGCTCAGCTCAATTAAAATTCTTTCCCTCCCTCATTAGGGAGGGTGCAGGGTGGGTGCCGATTTTTGATATTAATTAATATTCAATATCTCTTAATGTTTTGAAAATTTTATCAGTAATTTTTTGAATATATTCTTGACTTACAAGACCATTAATTACGGCATCAGCTATAGTGTATGTCGGACGGATATATTGTTGCGCGGTTTTATTTACATCCGCAAACTGCATATCAGCGGCAACACCCTCTTTGCCGCGTTCTTTTGCTCGTTTGTACCAACGTTCTTTTAAAACTTCCAATGGTGTAAATACGTAAACTTTTACGTCCATAATATCTCTAACACCTTCGTTTAGCACGTATAACCCTTCAGTAAGAATTACTTTTGCCGGTGTTTTTTCGTCTCCATTAGGGTCAGATTCACAAGTTACAAAATTGTAACGCGGGGAGCGAATTGTTAATCCTTCTTTTAAGGCCACAAGATGGTTTTTCATCAAGTTTAAATCTATAGCCTCAGGTGTGTCAAAACTAAAACCTGTTTTGAATAATTTTTCGTAGCTGCCTGCTTCACGAAGTTCTTTGGAAGTATCTTTATAGTAATCATCACATCGAATTACTGTATAAATCCCTTTAGTTTTATCTTTTACGCAGGCTTTAATTGTGTTGTCTACAAAGACTGTTTTGCCGGAGGCACTTTCGCCGGTAATTCCTATAAGGAAAGTTTTTTTCTTTTCTTGTACGACTTTGCGTGCAATATTCATGATAAGAGAATCTGAAATCCTTAAAAATAAAGGCTGTTCTTCTTTTTTATCTTCTTCAAGAATTTTTTTCAATGAGTCTACTATTGTAGAAATGATTTCCATTTCCCGCCTGTTTGAATAAAAATCGTAATCTGTTAGTCCAAAATCCTTTATCATTACCGCCATTCCTCCGAGAACATGTTAATATATTACTTTAAAATATTTTAAAGCTCTACAAAAGATGAAATTTTGTAACAAAAATGTTATACAAATTAAAGTTTTTCATTTTGCGTACCGATAAATAAATTGTTAAAAGGTAATACAAAATAGAGGAGTATAATTTATGTATCAAGACAAAATTTACGAAGACGCATTGAGAGCAAAAAGAGAAAATGAGTTTGCAGATTTACAGGGTGAAGTGAAAACAGTAGAAAAATTGATTAACAAACTATTAACACAGCTTTTAGAATGCAGCGCATCAATTTCTGAACGTGATTTTAACGTTTGTGGTGTTTAATATATGAAAAAGAGTATGCCCGAAATCTATTAAGATTTCGGGCATTTTTTGTATATAGTATATTATTTTTTAGCCGAATTTTGGGGCGAAAATATCATCTGCATATTTGTAATCGAGGGCTGAATTGGCAAATGGGTTAGCTGTATATGCACCTGCAAAAGGGTTAGCTGCCGTTGCTGCGCTTTGATATGCTTGCGCCATTTGGGCTTGTTGTTCAGCCATTTGTTCTTGAGCTTGAGCGATTTGTTGTTGTTGTTCCTCTTTTTCTTCGGTATAAGTTTTGCCGGTAACTTTTCCTGCAAGCCATTCACCGCCCAACCATCCGATTAAACCTCCAATGGCTGTTCCGATACCCGGACAAATTGCTGAACCTATTGCCGCACCTGCTGCAGCACCTCCTGCTGCTCCGCATAATTTTGTTCCTGCTTTAGCAGTCTCTTTTACACCTTGCCACAGACCTTTTTCTTTTACGGCGGTGAAAATATTTGGCAATTCATAAGCTACTAATAAAGCTGTTCCTAAAAACGGTACTGCTTTTGAAAAACCTTTTAATCCGGCTTTAAGACCACCTAATAATTGACTTTTTCCTGCCATTCTTGCAGCTCTTGAACCTACTGACCAATTATGTCCAAAGTTTGCAAATCCACTCTTTACAGAATTAAATCCGTTTACTGTTCCATTCCAAATTCTTGTGCCAAAGCTTACATTTTTAGGAACAGCTCCTTCTAATGTTTGCCAGCCTGCTTTTGCGGCATTAAACATACCTCCGTTACGATATCCATTTAACATTGCATTGCCAAGAACTTCTGTTGTTGCTTTTCCTCCGCCTGTTAAACCATACAAAAGTTCAGGAGTCACATTTACAATTCGTTTACCATAATCAAAGCCTGTTTTTAAAATTGGCGTAATACTCATAATTAACCTACCTTTTGTAACCTACTCAAAAAATATTAACCTACATGTTTATAAAAACATTTGGGTCTAAATAATTGCATAATTTTTGAAAATGTTAAGAAATGTGAATCTGAGTAGAATATATTCATTACTGTAGAGTGAGTGAAGTGAGTCCGTTAAAACTTGGAAAGTAAAGTGACTAAGTGAATAAGTGATTAAGTTCATATAAGTTTTTTATTTATGTCAGCAAAGTACTCAAATGATATTAATAAATACTATGTAACGAACTTATTCACCTAATCACTTAATCACTCAATTCCATATAAACTTATTCCCATTTCCCCTATTTCCTTATCTCCCAAATAAAAAGCCGCTTGTTAAGCGGCAGGGAAAAGTTACGAAAATTAATGTAGGGAAAAATATAATATAAATAGTAGGTTTTATGCGTTTCCAAATGTCTTGAATGACTCTTTGATATTGTTTTGAATAACTTTATTTATTGATTCTAATTCGGTTGTTAAAGCTTGATGCTCTGCTTCAAGTTTGTTTAATTCCATATCGAACATTTTTTCATCGTGTTCAATTTTATCCATTTGAGTGTTGTATTCTTGCTCAGCTTGAGCAATTTTGCTTTTATCTTCTTTTTCTACAATTGCTTCATCATCATCTATCGTTGTTCCTACGAATGATTTTGATACGGTTGAAAAATAAGCAATTGTTAATTTACCGGATTTCAATTGATTTACAAACCATTGTGAATCTTTGAAATTGGTTTCGCTAACGTTACCGGAATTTTCCTCAACTTCTCCTGTAAGAGTTGTATAACCGCAAGATAACATTTCGTTATAGATGTTGCGATAATAATTAACCATTGCAGGGTCGTGAGTTAAATTTGTACCTCCATTAGCTTTTGCTTCTGTAATAGCGCAGGCATAATCATATAATTCTCTTTGAGATTTTGTTGTGCCTTCATAATTTAAAGCATAAGTTCTAGCATTGACATCATATTTAATTCCGTCATCTGATAAATATGTTGTACCGCTCTTAAACATTAAATAGTCGTTTTTAGTCTCGTTTATTGCTTGATTTTTAGGGTTTACATATAAAACCGGGTATTCTTTACCGCCGTAAGAGTATTTTTTTGTTTCCGGATTATAAGTAACATTGTCTAATTTTTGGAATTTATCACTTTTTTCTTCAATCTGTTCTTGGGTCTGATAACCTGCAACAACTTCTGTCGTACCATCTTCTTTTGCAATAGTGAAAGCAGAAACGGTTGCTCTTTCAGTGTAATAGCCTTTATTGTCTTTATATAAGCTTTCTGTTGCGGTATTGCCGTTAACAAGAGAAGTTGCCATTGCTGTTTTGTATGCAGGATAACCTTTCATCCATTCTATATTAAGAATATGAGAATTTAAATCTCCTATATTATCAATGCTTTCTCCAACAGAAACCAAATATTTATCCCACGCATTGTGAATAGCTTCTTCTGTTTCATCTGCATTGTTAACATTTACATCAGACTGAGTATAGCCTAAAGCTTCTAAAAATTTGTTAAAATCGCCGTTATTATTTTTGAAGGCTTTTGCAATTTCATTTGGTACAAGGATTTTACCTTTGTTATCTTTAACAATATACTGTCTGCCACTGGAAACACTGTTATAAGAAGTTAACATATTGTACGTTAAATCCTCGTAGTTTGCGACAACTCCGTTGAAACCTGTTAAAATTTGATATTTAGTTGCATTTAAAGCTTCGTTATATCTTTCATTTACTAAGGACGCGCGGTCTGCCATTCTCTGTTTTGAGAATGCAATAGACTGCTGTTGGAATTCATTATTTGAAATCCTTGCCGTCATAAATAGAAGTTTACCTTGTGAAGCTGAAATTCCCATTTTCAGGTTTCCTTTCGATAATTTTCGTATCTGTTTTATAAATCGGCATATTAGTAAGCCAACTTTAGTGTTTGTTAATTTATTGTAACAATTATTAACAATTTTGCTGTAAATCAGACAATATGATAATCTTTAATCGAGAGGGAGATTTATGAAAAATATTGTTATATATACAAGCCAAAAATCTTCTGCAATCGCAGAAGTTGTTTCTTCTATTGAAGATGTTAATGTAAGGCTTGAGGATGCATCAAAGCTTAAAGAATATGAAAGTTTAAATCCCGGAGTTGTAGTAATTGAAGATGTTCCGGATGTTAAAGATGTTTTGATGGTTACAAAGTTTAAGGCGCCGCTTTTATTTATCGGTGAAACTTTCAAAGGTGCGACAGTTAGGGCGATTGCTTTTGATTACATAAAAACACCTGTCGATAATCAAGAACTCGTTATTCGCGTAAAAAATATGCTCAAAATAAGAGAATTGCGCGATAAACTGAAAACACTTGCTACAACTGATGAATTGACAGGCTTGCATAACAGAAGATATTTGCTTGAACGTATGGATCAAGAAATCTCACGCGCAAAACGTTACGCGACACCTTTGTCATTGTTAATGTTCGATTTAGATTTCTTTAAAGCGGTAAACGATATTTACGGTTATGAATGGGGGGACGTATTATTAAAATCTGTAGCAGATAAATTAAGAAGTGTTATTCGTAAGGAAGATATTCTTACCCGTTATGGAGATGAAGAATTTGTTGTTGCACTTCCTAATACTTCTGAAGATAATGCCTTCTTATTCGCAGAAAGATTTAGAAAAGAAATCGAACGTATGGAATTTATTCCGGCAGGCGAAGAAGAACGTCATCCGATTACGATTTCCGGCGGAATTTCGACATTCCCTTGTATTCCTGATGCGGAAGAAGATGCAAATACAATCATAAGATATGCGGAACACGCATTATATAATGCTAAAAAACGCGGTAAAAATAAAATCGTACAATTCTCTCAACTGAATTTGGGTGAATAAGGGCGGACAAATAAATACTAACCAATGGTAGCATGAATAAAAAAGTCATCTCAACAGACAACTAAGTACCAGCTAATGGTAGCATAAATAAAAATAAAAATTCCTTTCTGAACACTTACATAGTGTAAATCTGGTTAATAGGCGGTAGAAATATCGCCTTTTTATTTTCGTAATTTGGGCTTTTTTGTCCAACCGCCCACAATACCACAATTTTTAAAGGTAAAAGGTAAGTTGGGCATTCTTGCCCAACAATTGGTTGCCTCCGGCGGGTTTCAACGCCCCGCCTTTCATCCTCTGCTCACAATCCGCTTTCTGCCCGCTTTCTTTGTCACACAAAGAAAGCGGGCAATGATAAAAATGTGGTTGGGCTGAAAGCCCAACTTACATTTTAATAATCGTGGGACTGTGGGTTGTCACTCAAAAAGGCCCAAATTACATTTACTCCTAATAAATATTATGTAAAATATATTGCCAAATATTATTAAGTGATATAATAAAATGTGCCTAACAATAGGAGAAAAATATGTCAAATTCATACGAAAAATATAAACAACAAAGAGCTGCAAGAGATATAACAAAAGCTAATGTATTAAAAAGAAATGAAAACTCTTTCTTTACAAATCTAAAAATGTTTGTTCTTACTTTTTCAGCACTTTTTCTGGCAGGAATAGTTGCTTTTAACCTTTATTTGTCATCACTGCCTCCTATTGAACATTTAGAAGATTTTAAGCCAAATATTGTTACAAAATTTTATTCTGAAGATGGCGAAGTAATTAAAACCTTCACTGCATATACTTATGATAAAGTTGAACTTATTGATGTTCCGGAGGCCTTGAAGCAAGCTATTATTGCTACAGAAGATAAAAATTTTTATAAACATAACGGCTATGATTTATTCGGAATTTTGCGTTCTTCAATACAAAACGTAATTGCACGTCACACCGTTCAGGGTGCAAGTACGATTACTCAACAGTTAGCAAGAATTTTGTTCCTTTCAAACGAAAGAACATTTACAAGAAAAATCAAAGAACTGGAAGTTGCAACAAGAATTGAAAAAACTATTTCTAAAGATAAAATTTTAGAAATGTATTTGAACAATGTTTATCTTGGCGCTGGGGCTTACGGAGTTTCCGCAGCTTCGCAAATTTATTTCAACAAAAAACTAGACAAATTAACAGTTCCGGAACTTGCTTTAATTGCAGGTTTACCTCAAGCTCCATCTGTTTACAACCCTTACAATAACAAGGATTTAGCTAAAAAAAGACGTAATCAGGTTCTCAAAAGAATGCTAACAATGAAATACATTTCCGAAGAAGATTACAACAAAGGGATAAAATCAGAAATAAATTTAAGTACGTTACCTCAAATTTATACAACTAATAAAGCACCTTATTTTAGTGACTATGTTCTTCACGAGATGGAGAAACTTGGATTTGAAGAAACAGACGTAATTCACGGCGGATATAAGGTTATTACAACTCTTGATTCAAAAATGCAAGAAGCAGCTAATGAATCCATATTGAAGAATATGAGAGCTTGGGGCTTAAATGATAAGTCTCAACAAGCTGCGTTATTTTCTTTCAGCCCAATAGACGGGAGAATACTTGCTTATGCGGGCGGCAAAAATTACACAGAAAGCCAATATGATAGGGTTACTCAGGCAGTAAGACCTCCCGGCTCGTCTTTTAAACCGATTGTTTATGCTGCGGCAATGGAAAAAGGAATTTCACCGAACGATATAGTTGAAGATACCCCGATTACAATCGGCAAATGGTCCCCAAGAAATTACGGGAAAAGCTACAGAGGCCCTATACCTGTATACAAAGCATTAATGGTGTCTTCAAATGTTTGCGCTGCAAGAATTATTCAAAAAACAGGTATTCATGCCGTAATACAGATGGCAAAAACTTTAGGTTTGACAACACCACTGCAATATGATTACACTATTTCGCTAGGTTCAAACGGGGTAAAATTATTTGAATTTGTACGCGCATACGGAGCATTTGCAAACGGCGGTTACGTCGTTGAACCTTATGCCATTGAAAGAATTGAAGATTCAAGAGGCCGAGTTCTTTATAAAGCGAATAAAACGAAATCATCACACCAGTTGAGTCTGAAAACAGCTGCAGAAATGACAGCTATGATGAAAACTGTTATTCTATCAGGAACCGGACGCGGCGCAAATATTGGAAAGCCTGCCGCCGGAAAAACAGGTACGACAGATGATTACAAAGATGCATATTTTGTAGGTTACACTCCTGACATTGTAACAGGTGTTTGGATTGGAGACGATAATAATAAACAGATGAAAGGGCTTACAGGCGGTACTGTACCTGCAAGAATATGGAAAGACGTTATGACGGTTGCAACTAAGGATTTAGGCTTCAGAGACTTTGATTATCCGGAAGTTAAACTTGATAATTATTATATGTCTTTCTCAGGAAAAATTGCACATGAAGAAGAAACCGAAGAAGCAGAAAAGACTACAGAAGAAGTAACAGAAGTTGTAGATGAAACACCGTCAAATTCACCAACGCAAGTTTCAGAACCTGCAAAAGTTGTTACACCTGCAGATGTTGTTAAAAACTTTAACAAACAAAATTCTGCTCCAGTACCGGCTCCTGCTTCTACTCCGGCAACCACAGCACCAATTCCTATGGCTGTTCCGGAAAGCCTTCGAAACTAAACAATAAATTTATATTTGTAACAAATTTACCTTATTGATTAAATATGTTATACTGTTTTATCAAAGGATTAAGGGATGTTATGAAAAAAATTCTTATTGTTGATGATGAACAGGATATTGTAGAAAGTCTAAAATTTGTTTTAGAAAGCTGTAATTATACTTGTTACTGCGCATATAACGGAGAGGACGGATTAAAACTTGCAAGAGAAATTATGCCGGATTTAATTATTCTTGATGTTATGATGCCGCGTATTAATGGTTATAAAATCAGCCGTTTATTAAAATTTGATAAAAAATATAAAGATATTCCAATTTTAATGGTTACAGCAAGAAGTCAAGAAGAAGACAAGCTTATAGGCGAAGAAACCGGAGCAGATGAATATATTACAAAGCCTTTTGACTTGGATGATGTAATTAAAACAGTGCAGAAATATCTGGAAAATAATAAATAAAATGACGACAATAACTAACAAAACACTTGAAACATTAAAATATGATTTGGTCAGAGAAGGACTTGTTCAATATGAAGTAGTTGAACAAGCAGAAGAAATTGCCAATGCGCAAAATATAAATATCGGGCAAGCTTTAATAAATTCGGGTTTTATAACAGAAGAACAGCTTATAAAATTTTTGGAGATGAAGCTTCATACACCTTTTGTTAATCTTGACGATTATCAGCTTGATAAAAATTGTTTGAAATATATAAATTGTACAGATGCAAGAAGATATAAAATTATTCCTTTATTCAAAATAGAAAACACCTTGACCGTCGCAATGTCTGACCCTCGTAATCTTTTTGCTATAGATAAAGTTATGGAAACCGCAGAGTGCGAAATAGAGCCGGTCTTAGCATCTGAAGATACCATTCTTAAAACAATTGATGAATACTACAAAACAGATATATCTGTCGGAGATATTTCGACGGCAATGAATATCGGCTATGACTGGCAGGATGAATTACACAAAGAAGATTTGAGCGACAACCATATTCAAAAAATTATTCGCGCAATTCTTAAACAAGCAATATTAGAAGACATTCACGAAGTTGTTTTTCAAGGAGAAGATAAAGGACTAGGAGTAAATTTTAAAAATAACGGAGCTATGATTAATAGAGGATTTATACCTACTGTTTTAATCTCCTCCTTTGTCGCAAAACTGAAAAGCCTGTCAGAACTTGACCCATCAGTTTCAGAAGTTCCTCAACTGGGCAAACTTTGTTTTAAAGTCGATAATATCGTTGTTATAGCAAGCGTTTCAACATTCCCGACAATTATGGGCGAGAGAATTTTCTTGAAAATCTATAAACCGCCAAAAGCTTTAAGTTCAATTATAACTAATAAAACCGAGTTGGCGGAAATTCGCAATGCGCTTGAAAAATCAGGTATAATTCTTGTTTGCGGCTCGTCTTTAAGCGGTAAAACACATGTCATATATTCACTTTTACTGGAAGCAGCAAAGACTAAAGCTAAAAACATTATGACCCTTGAAAGTATTTCTAAATATGAACTTCAAGGGGTTAATCAGTGTGAATTCAATGAAAATGTCGGTTTCAATATGGATAAAGCTGCCAGATTTATCGAATTTCAATCCCCTGATATTATATATCTTGAGGGTATCAAATCAAAAGAGTCTTTTGATTATTTTTCTAGCCTTGTGTATGATAACAAGACTATTATTATGGAATTTTTAGCAAACAATATGGATGATTTGCGAGAAAAAATGTCATTTTCGGATTTTGATACTTTGAAATCCATAATTTCGGCAATGGTATTTATCCATTCAAAAAACAGTGTCGAAGTTTTTGACAAAGAAACATTGCAAAAGTATCTGGGTTAAGTTATAAAAAGCCTTATTTCATAGTCTTTCTGGTCATGACAACCTGTCCGTTTTGATTGTAACAGTTATCTCCAACCCAGTGACCAATAAGCTTACCTTTCAAATTATAAATAAAAGACTCTTTTTCAGAAATTCTTAAAGATACATTCACTAGTTCACCATCAGGTGTATATTTAAAAGCCTTATGAGGATATTGTTCTTGGGTTTTTGTTTCTATATATATCAAATCAGCATCACTGTTATAATACTTGATAATTAATGGAGTGTTATTATACATTACCCCTTTGCTTCCATCTGAAAATATCGCAATTTTTCTATCTTTTTCAATTTGATATTCTACGTTTCCGGATATCATCTGTGCATTTACGGGCAGTGCAAAAATGAATATAAATAATAAAAACTTTTTCATATATATGAATATAATAATTTTGACTGCATAATCAAATTTCTGCTATAATATTTGAAAAAGAATGGGGAAAACTATGAAAAAGATTCTGGTAATTTTATTTATATTTTGCTTTGCCATTTTACCGGTACAAGCTAAAAAAAGACAATCCGAAACAGTAATTACTCCAATGAAACAACTTGAAAAACGCTCTTTTCAAACAAAAAATTACAATTCAGCTGATAAAAATACAATCATAAAAGCAATGCTAAACGTTTATCAGGATGAAGGTTTCATAATTTATAACGTCAACCCATTATTAGGATTTATTTACGGAACAAAAGATTATGATATTTCCGATTCTGAAACGGACATTTCTAAAGAATTTGGTCTGACCAAATCCAGATTAAGCTTCAACGGAGTAAATGTCGCAACTCTTGAAACCACTGCTAATCTTACGGAATATGGAGAAAATCTCAGAGTAAGAATTAATTTTCGCAGAAAACTATTAAATACTTATGGAACGGCTCAATTTATTGAAGATATAAACGATGCTCAATATTACGAAGAATTTTTCAACAAAATCGATGCAGCTATTGAATTACAAAAACAGCATTCTAAAAAACAAGCTCCGGCACCTATTGTAAAAAAAGAAGAACCGGTAGAAAAAGCAATCCTTGAAACACCAAAAGAACAAACCAAAGAAATTGTAGAAGAAAAAGAACCGGCTTTACAAGAAACAAAAGAAGAATGAAAAAGTTATTATCAATAATTTTAATACTTGTTTTTAGTTTATTATCATGCGAATGTGCATTTGCAAAAAAGAAAACCGTTGAATATAAACGGGAAATGCAAACTCAAATTTTTGACACTCCTGACACAACGCGTGTAATGCTTGCAGCTGTTCACACTCTGCAAGACAGTGGATTTGTTGTTGAAGATATAGATTTTAATCTTGGATTTATACGGGCAAAAAAAACTTTTAAAGAGAAATTTTCTAATAAAAAACGTGTACTTGGTTGGTCAACTGCAGTTGCGGTCACAGGAGCATATACAGCTCTTTCTTACGGCACTTCTGTTGGACAAATGATAAATCCGACACGCAGGGTTTTATATGAATTAAGAGATAAAACAGTAGAGGTAAATTCTAACGTATTAGTCGAAACTTATGATGAAAATCAAACAAAAGTAAGATTTGTATTTGTAGAAAAAGTTTTTCAAAACGCTGACGGTTTTTCATTCACCACGCAAGCTCCGATTAAGATTTTGAGAATAAACAAGCCCGCTGTTTATAATGAATTTTTCGCACAAATTGAAGAAAAGTTATAAATTATTGATTTACAGCACTTTTTCTCATTAAATCAGAAAGCCTTAATTCTTGAGGTTTATGTACTTTTTTAATTGTTTTCTTAACAGGATTAGTTGCTCCGCGCAAGGAAGACAAACCTACCTGAGTGCAGTTATCCTCTTTACCCATAAAAATTTCTTGCAAAATTGTTATTATATTTCCCATAGTGTTCTCCTAAAACAATTATAACCAATTGAGCTTCACTTATATCATACATTTAAACGATTTCAGCATTAAAAATCATTATACTTTGTGTTATATTTTATATACAGGGATTTTGAGGATTAAAATTTGAATAACGGTTATTATGAAGATTTAAATGAAAATTTTACTCAGGCTTTGAATTTGTATAATCAAGAATTCTCACATCAAGAGTTATTGAATTTGCTCAAAAACGGCAATATTGTACAGAAACAAATAGCTTCACTTCGATTAGAAAAAATAACTTCAAAAGAAGATGCTCAAATATTAGTATCAAATTTAACAGGTCAAGACGGCAAAATTCGAGAAGCAGTTTCTTTGCGTCTTGATGAATTTATGTCAAATTCTGAATATTTAGAATATTTTACAACTCCGCAAAATTATAAAATATTTTTAGAGGCAATAACAGATATAAACGGCAATATATGCCGCAACGTAATTTCTGCAATATCTAATTTGAAAAACAATGATGAATTTTGTTCGGTATTCTGCCCTGAACTTGCGAGTTTGACACTGTCTCTTTTAGATATTGTCGAAAAATTTAATTTTCAAGACGGGAAATACAAAGTAAATAAGGAGGCATTTAAATTATACTGGTGCCTTGAAGCTATCAGTGTATTTTGGGATAAAATCGATTTTACCGATTTAAAAAACATAATATTACGCGCAAAAAATATCGGCGAATACACAATAAGAGAAAAAACAGCCAAAATACTATCCGTTTGTGAAGTTGACAATGAACTTTCTTCTGCTCGCAAAGAATTAAAAAACGATAAAAATTACTACGTTAGAAGATATTAAACTTTTCTTTCAAATAATAATATTTGTAAATAAGCACATTTAAGTATTCATTTTTGTTACGAAAATTTGTATAATCATTTACAAGAATACATGTTTATTCTAAAAATGTGTTAGAAAAGGACATAAAAATTGCTCAATAATTTTGAAAGTTTTGATAACTCAGAAACAGCAACAAAAAAAGATATTGTAATTCAAGAGAGAGTTGAGCTTGTATCTTCTCACATGTACAAGCAGTTTTTGGATTACCAGAATTCAACAGTAAATACAAATAATATATTTTCAAAAATGGTTGACTGTCTTGAACTCGTTTCTGATAATTTAAAAAAATCCTTTTCCTCGCGCGGTGTAACAACCCAAAATATCTACGTTGAAGCAGATTCTTTAAAATCAACTGCCGTTTTAAATATTTTGTGGCACAAAATAAGTTTGACAACCAGATGTAACTTCCAACCACAAGCACTTTATCGTGACGATGGCAGACACATTTCCTCAAACAGAATTATGGCAATTCGCGGGAATTACAATGAAATAATGAAAGACGTTAAAGATCGTGACGAAGAAATGGCTCGACTATTAGAAAATGAAATCGCATCTTTATACGTTCCTCCTGATCAAAATCAGAAAAGCATTTTTAAAATCAAACACACCGGTCAAGAATTTATGATAAACCAGACAGATGCTCCGCGCGAATTTGTTCTGAAAGTAGTAGAAACCGTTTGTGGCGGAGGAATGTATCATCAGGACGGTTCTGTCAGAACATTTACCGTTTAGGGATTTTGACTTAAAACATAAAATAGTTAAGATATTATTGTAGGTTATTAGGTATATATGAAATTACAAGATAAATTAAAAGCATTTGAAAACAGTTACGTTTTTATAAGATGGGCAATGGGAGCTGAATACGGTAAGCTTCGCTATGTCGGAGAAGATTATGTAGAATTTGACATTGTAGATGTCGAAACAATGTCAATTAAAGAAACCATGCTTATTGCTTCGCATTTGATATTTGAAGTAGCAATCGGAGGCTCTGATATTTCGCGTATTGTAGCTGAAATTTCGTCTCAATTGATGTAAGAAGCTTATAACTTTTGCGCTTTGTTTATGCTATTAGCATAAACAAAGCTCCATCAAACCTTTCATCTTCGACTGTGGCTTCAAGTTCATACCTTTGTCAGTTTGTTTTGAATTTTGCTCGGGCTAAAAAAAAAGTCACATCTTGTGCGACTTGAACAATAATCTTGGGAGGAGATTTTGGGATAGTTTGTACATGCATGATATGCTAAGCATGCCAAATTGTAACATGGCTTATGCAAATTTTTAACAAAAGTTTACAAATGCAAAATTTCATGTTATAATGCGGGCATGGCTAAAGATTTGAATATTTTAATAATTAATGGCCCGAACCTTAATATGCTCGGAGTCAGGGAACCGGAACAATATGGCTCTAAATCTTATAAAGATATAGAAATGGAGCTTCATGAGTACTCTTTTGAATTGGGAATTAATTTAGAAATTTTTCAGAGTAATTTTGAAGGCGAAATCGTTGAAAAAATTCAATATGCTCTGGGAAATTTTGACGGAATTATATTAAACGCAGGCGCTTACACTCATACAAGCGTGGCAATTAGGGATGCACTGCTTGCAGTTAAAATTCCTACTGTAGAAATTCATATCTCAAACATTTACAGACGGGAAGAATTCCGCCATGAGTCAATGTTTGCAGATGTTTGTGTAGGACAAATCTGCGGATTTAAAATCGATAGTTACAAATTAGGAATGCAAGGACTTGTTAATTTCTTAACAAGCGCAAACGATTAATCTATTTTACAGAAAATTCTTTTTTGTAAGCGTCTAAAAGCTGAGCCGCTTCTTCATAAGAATGTTCTTCTTGGAACTTGTCAAACATTTTGTTCAGCATTTCAACTTCATCAGGATACTTCATGAGAAATTGCATATCTTTATCAATTGAATCTGTTGAAACCTGAGATTTGCCAAGCGCTGCTTCAGGCATGTTTTTCAAATCTTTAATTTCTTTGGTTTCAGCTTCTTGTGCCGGAGCTTCTTGTGCTGCTGCCGGTTCTTCAACTGCCGGTTTTTGAATTTCCGGAACTTTTACATTGTTTAAGTTGTTGTCGATTTCTCTCATAGTATCACCTGCCTTTGGGAAATTCTTATTTCCCGTTACCTATTTTTCATGATTTATAGTTCTAAAACACCTAAATATTTTTTTTTGCTACTTTATTATCAAAAAGATTACAAAAATTTACATGGAAAATATGATATAATTTTTCATGTTATCATATATTATATACTAGAAAAAGGTGTAATGCAAACTATGAATTTGGAAAAGATATTTAAAAATGTTCTTTGGATATTTACATCTTCAAGATTTATTGAAAACTTACCGGATGCGGTTATTCTTGTAAATTCTGCAGGACTAATAACAAGAGCGAACAAAAAAGCCCGTGATTGTTTCAATTTAACTAATAACGATATAAATCCGGCAAAAATTGAAGATATTATTGTAAATGGTCAGGATACAGTTAAATATTCTTTAAGAAGTCAGAAACCTGTTCTGGCAACAGCAAAAAATGGAGAAAAAGAATTCTATACAGAATTGAATGCCTCCCGCTATGGCTCAGGATTAATCATAGTTTTGCGTGATGTTACAAAACTTATTAATGAAACTATTAATGACGAAAAAACCACTCGCTTTAACGGTGAAAAAAATGCAATGCTCGTAAAACTTGAGGGTGATATAAAAGCTCCAATATCATCTATTTTAGGCTTTTCTCAAGGTCTGCTTGACGGAATGGGAGGGGAATTAAGCGAAAAACAAGCAAAATATGTAAATATAATAAATTCAAATTCAATGGATTTATACAATTTTGTTGATAAATTACTTGAATTTTCTTATGCCGAATCGTCTTTATATGAAGCCGAATACAAAAATTTTGATATTGTTGAATCTATAAAAAACACTGTTAAATCTGAAACGCAACAGTTTGAAAACAAAAAAATTGAAGTAACATTCGACTACGATTCAATTGATAAAAGAACGATTTATATTGATTCCAAAGCCTTTAACAAAGCAATTAAAAACATATTGGAAGTATCAATCGCAATGACCGAAAACGGAAAAATATCATTAAAATTAGAATATCCTGATCAAGAAGATGCTGTTTCATTCGGTTTAGCACAAAATAAAGGTTATATGCATCTTATAATTAAAGATTCCGGCTGCGGTATAGATAAAAGTGAAATGAAATATTTGTGTGATCCTTATGCTCAGCTTGATAACGGCAAAAAACATCTTGCGCGGGCGCTGAAATTAGGTTCTGCTTGTATTTTAATAAGGCGCTCAGGCGGATACATTGATATTAACTCTGAACCAATGCAGGGTACGGCTTTTGATATTATTATCCCTGTTGAAAAGGAAGAAGATGAGTAACGTAATACTTAAAAATGTAAAAAAGACTTATGACAACAACAAAACTGTCATTAATAATATTAATCTTGAAATAAAAGATAAAGAGTTTGTTGTTCTGGTTGGGGCTTCAGGTTGCGGAAAATCAACGCTTTTACGTATGATTGCAGGTTTAGAAAATATATCTGAGGGTGAAATATACATAGGTGACAAAAAAGTCAATGATATTCCGCCAAAAGACAGAGATATTGCATTTGTATTCCAAAGTTACGCCTTGTACCCTCACATGACAGTCAGAGAAAATATTGCATTCGGATTAAAAATGCGCAAAGTTCCAAAAGCAGAAATTGAAAAAAAAGTTCAGGAAGCTGCGGAAATCCTTGATTTAGGGGAATATTTAGACCGCAAACCAAAGCAACTTTCCGGCGGGCAACGCCAAAGAGTTGCTTTAGGACGTGCAATCGTAAGAAATCCGAAAGTATTTTTAATGGATGAACCTCTGTCAAATCTTGATGCAAAATTGAGAGTTCAGATGCGTTTCGAAATTAAAAAGCTTCATGAAAAATTACAAACAACATTTATTTATGTAACTCACGATCAAACAGAAGCACTTACAATGGGTGATAGAATTGTTGTATTAAACAACGGTGAAATTCAACAATTTGACACTCCCGATAACATTTATAACAACCCGACAAACACTTTCGTTGCGGGATTTATAGGTTCTCCTCAAATGAATTTTATTGAAGGTAAAGACTTAGGTTTGGATAAAAACATACTTTACGGAATTCGTCCTGAAAAAATGATTAATAGCGACGGCGACATCAATATAAAGGTAAAAATTGATATTTCAGAAATGCTGGGCAGTGAAAAAATAGCTTATTTCGACATTGGGAAAAGAAAATGCTGTGCAAAACTTCCATCTGAATACAAAATTGGCAAAACACTAAATATTTCAATCCGCCAATCTGATTTGTACAAATTTGACAAAAATGGTAATCGAATAGATTAAGTTTTTTACAAATTAAAAATTTTGTATATAATGTAATTAAAAATATATGCTAGGAGGCAAAATGGAAAATATTTTATCAAATTACTCAAACGATAATAACAGACCGAATATAAATCCAACCAGAATTAAAGTTGTCGGTGTAGGCGGTGGCGGCGGAAATGCCGTAACCAGAATGATGCAGGCTAAACTAGCAGGTGTTGAATTCTGGTTAATGAATACTGATTTGCAAGTTTTAAATTGTAATAATACTGCCAATAAACTACAACTTGGTAAAGAGACAACAAGAGGCTTAGGCTCAGGCGGAGACCCATCTACAGGTGAAAAAGCCGCAATAGAAATGAAAGAAGAAATTACAAAAGCCCTTGATAACACCGATATGTTATTTATTACAGCAGGTATGGGCGGCGGCACGGGAACAGGTGCTGCACCGGTAATTGCCCAAATTTCTAAAGATTTAGGAATTTTAACAATTGCATTCGTAACAAAACCTTTCTTCTGGGAGGGTAAAAAAAGAATGGCTCAAGCCGAAGAAGGTATTGAAAAATTAAAAAAATATGTTGATGCAATTTTGGTTGTTCCAAACGATAAACTTCTTCAAGTTGTTGAACGCCAGATTGGTTTGAGAGAGGCATTCTGTATTACGGATGAAGTTTTATATCGTGGTATTCAAGGTCTTTCAGATATTATTACAATTCCTGGAATGATTAATATTGATTTTGCAGATGTTAGAAAAGTTGTTAAAGATTCCGGTACCGCATTAATGGGTATAGGTCGTGCGCAGGGCGAAGGCAGGGCAATTAAAGCCGCTGAAATGGCTATTAATTCTAAGCTTCTTGAATCTTCTATCGACGGAGCGAGCGGTATTATCGTTAATATTACAGGAAGTTCTAATATGACGTTGTATGAAATCAATGATGCAACAAGTATTATTAACAACGTTGTAAAAGATGATGCTGACGTAATTATCGGTACAGCTATTAATGAGTCATTGCAAAATGAAATTCAAATTACCGTTATTGCAACAGGATTTAGTGAAAAATCAGAAAAAAATCCGTTACAGATGTCTGCAGCTGAGTATTTTCAAGGTAAAACAGGAGAAATTTCTTCAAGTAGTAATTCCGGATTTTCATTCCCTCAAATAAACCTTGATATCCCTGATTTTTTAAAGAAAGGTTAAAAAATGACAGAACCTGAAATTATACAATATCAAACGCATGGTACATGCTGTCAATTAATGCAGGTGAAAGTTCAAGACGGGAAAGTTCTGGATGCAGAATTTTTCGGCGGCTGTAACGGGAATTTAAAGGGAATTAAAAACCTGATTAAAGGGATGAGCATAGATGAAGTTATTGAACGCTTGAAAGGCATCACTTGCGGTTCAAAACTTACGAGCTGCCCCGATCAGCTTGCTTGCTGTTTAATTGAATATAAAAACGGCAAAATAGCAAGTGTATAGTAAAGTACAGGAAAGGAAATTATGAAAGTACTTGTAGGCTTGTCCGGCGGGGTTGATTCTTCTGTCGCGGCTTTAATATTAAAACAGCAAGGTTATGAAGTAATCGGTGCAACAATGTCAATCTGGGGAAAAGATGGGCTTGCTGTTCAAGAGGGTAAGCACAATGCTTGTTATGGGCCGGATGAAAAAGAAGATATTGAAGCAGCAAAAAAACTTGCAGACAAGCTGGAAATACCTTATCACGTTGTAGACTGCGTAACCAAATACGAAGATATTGTTATAGAAAATTTTAAAAAAGAATATTTACAAGGTCACACCCCAAATCCTTGTGTATGGTGTAATGCTTTAATTAAATTTGGGGTTTTACCTGAAGTTGCAAAACTAAACGGCGTAGAATTTGATAAATTCGCTACAGGCCACTATGCCAGAATAGAAGAAAAAGACGGAAGATATCTGCTAAAACGTGGAATTGCCCCTCATAAAGATCAATCTTATTTCCTTTACAGGCTTAAACAAGAACAATTGAAAAATATTATTTTACCGCTTGGAAATTATACAAAAGAACAAATCCGTGCAATAGCTAAAGAAAATGGGCTTGAAGCGGCAGACAAACCTGATAGTCAAGATTTTTACGGCGGAGATTATAATGAGCTTCTCGGTGTAGAGGACAAAGAGGGTAATATTGTAGACTTGAGTGGTAAAATTCTTGGTAAACACAAGGGTATTTGGAATTATACAATTGGTCAGCGTAAGGGAATTGGTGTTTCCGCAAGTGAACCTTTGTATGTTTTAGAATTGAAAAAAAATACCAATGAAGTTGTTGTAGGCCCTGCGGATAAAACATTTAAAAAATCACTTATTGCAAACGACTTAAACTGGATTGCAATCGATAGTTTAAAAGAGCCTATAAAAGCTCAGGCTAAAATACGTTCTACACAACAACCGACAGGGGTTGAAATTATTCCGATTTCAGACAAAGAAGTTCGTGTCATTTTTGACGATATGCAAAAATCAATTGCTATCGGGCAATCTGCGGTATTTTATGACGGAGACACGGTGCTTGGCGGCGGTGTTATAACAAGTGTTGAATAGAGTTTAGATCTTTTATATATCTGCTCCGCCTTCATCTTTAATTTTATTGAGAACTTTTTTAGAACCCTCGATCTGTTTTTCATATTCAAGAACAAAAGTGTTTGCTTCGCGCTCGCGAGAGATAGCTTCCTGAATTTGATTAACTGTTTCAAGCGATAGCTTACGTGTTGTTTCAAGAGAATTATCTGACATATATATTTTCATTTTTTTTCTTGAATTATAATCAAATCCTTCAAGACCTGCTTTCATAGAATACCAACGATAAAAATTATGTAAAAGCCATGATTTATTTATATCATTTGTTTTTCTTATGACAAAAGCAGGTTCGGTTTTAAATTTTATTCCTTGACCCGTCAAAATTGAAATAAATAGGGCATTGAATCCCTGCTGTTCACAAATAAAACCTTCTTCTTCGCCAATCAAAGCCAACCTGTTTGGTGCATCAATTCTGTAAATTGGAGTTTTGGCTGCTTTTACATAGTTCAGCAAAGCCTCCTGATTACATTTTGTTGACTGCACTATTGCAGAAATATTAGCTTTTACCTCCTCAATTAATTGCTTTTTCTTAGCATTAATTGAAACTTTTGCACCATTTCCAATAATTGTTTTGGAGGTTTTGTCAGCAAAAGTTTTTTTAGAAAGTTTAGCTAAATCTTTTGAAATTTGATTTTTTCTTCTTAACAGAAAGAATTTTCTTATATTATCAATAATTCCGCTCATAATGCAAAAATACACTATGGCGGAATTATTTAACACCTCTAAATATATGATTATTGTTCAATAATATATTTGATTAAAGTTCTAACTCCGGCACCTGTTGCACCTTTAGAGAATTCTTTTTGTCCTTTTTCTAAAAATGCTGTGCCTGCAATATCAAGATGCGCCCATTTAACTTCGTCTGTTACAAATTCTTTTAAAAACATTCCGGCAGCAGATGCACCGCCGTAACGAGTTCCGGTATTTTTCATATCAGCTACATCACTATCCATATTATCGCGATATTCTTGCCACATAGGTAATTGCCAGTATTTTTCTCCGGCTTCGTTACCTTTTTCGATAATTCTTTGAACAAATTCATCATCATTTCCCATAATACCGGAAGCCGCTGTACCCAGAGCAACCATACAAGCACCTGTCAAAGTAGCAATATCTATAACTTCATCTACTCCTAACTTGCAAGCATAACATAATGCATCCGCAAGAGTCAAACGTCCTTCGGCATCGGTATTATCCACTTCAATCGTTTTTCCGTTCATTGCAGTTACAATATCACCCGGTTTATAAGAACTTCCTGACGGCATATTTTCACAAGCCGCAATAATACCGTGAACTTCAATTTCAGGATTTAATTTACTTAATGCTTTCATTACGCCAAGAATACAAGCAGCGCCGGACATATCGTCTTTCATTGTTAACATTGAAGATGCAGGTTTTATATCAAGACCGCCTGAATCAAAGCATAAACCCTTACCTATAATAGCAATTTTTTTCTTAGGATTTGGGCAAGTATATTGCATGTGGATAAATTTTGGTGCTTCAACACTTCCACGCGCAACGGCAAGATATGCGCCCATTCCGAGCTGTTCTATTTTTTCTTTGTCAAATATTTCTGTTTTAATCCCCTCAAGTCCTTGAGCAATTTCAGCAAGTTTTGATGGTGTAGCAAAACTTGCAGGTTCGTTTGACAAATTTCGTGCAAGTTTTAAAGCTTCTGATACAATTTCAGCTCTCTTGGCAAGATTATTGTCTACGTCTGATAAGTACAATTCAGAAATTCTATGTTCTTTTTTAGTTTTATATTTATCGAAATGATAGTTCGCAATAGATACTCCTAAAACAGCAGGACCTGCGTAGTTGAAATGTGTCCTGAAATCTATGGCTACAGATTTTGCCTTCATAGAAGCACATTTTTTTACGGCTTTTGCCACATTTTCTCTTATAACATTATTGTCAATATCTTCTTCACAACCAAGACCCACTGCAAGAATATTTTTTGCCGGTAATTCGCCCCTTGTATTTATTGAAAAAATTTGACCTGATTTGCCGGTAAAACTTTCAGGTGCAAACTTGCTAACCAACTCACTTGATGTCTCTTTATCAACAAATTTATTAATAATTAATACATCACATTTTACATCACAAACATTGTCAACTATTTTAATTTCCATAAAAACTCTCCTTTTTACAGAAAAATTATAACACTATTTCCAACAGGTGTAAATTATTATTTTTTCTGTTCTACAGAAAGCGAGCGGATTGCAAATGAACGCAATTCTTTTGCCTGAGAATTGTTATAATCAAGATTTAACAAAATATTTAAATCATCAACCGCTGCAAGATATAACTTTTCTTTGCAATATATAATAGCTCTTGTCAGATATTTTTCAGAATCATTTTCATCAAGTTTTATTGCTGTTGTTAAATCTTCTTCCGCCTTTTTTAAATCTCCGTTAGTTTTGCTTATTAAAGCTCCTCGTCCCGAATAATATTCTGCATTTTTAGGATTTAATTCAATAGCTTTTGTATAATCTTCAATTGCGGAATTATACATTTCAAGTTTGCTTTGCGCAAGCGCTCTATCATAATATGCAGCATCATTGTTAGGATTTAGCAAAATTTCTTGTGTAAAATCTTCAATCGCATCTTCATATTTTTTTAATCCTAAATAAGCTAAACCGCGATTATAATATGCTTTTTTGAAATTTTTATTCAACTCAATAACTTTTGTGTAATCTTTTATTGCGCCGTTGTAATCTTTTAAATAATATTTTGCGACTCCGCGATTAAGGTATGCATCAATGTTTTTAGGATTTAATTCAATTACTTTTGTATAATCCTCAACAGCACCCTTATAATCTTGATTGTTTCTTTTAGTTAAACCTCTGTTATAATATGCATTTTCGTTATTTTTGTCTAAAGAAATTGCTTTTGTAAAATCGTCAATTGCTTCCTCATATTTTTCCAAAAGCACTTCTGTTGTACCTCTATTTAAATAAGCATTTATATTTTGAGGGTTTAGCTCTAACTCTTTTGTATAATCTTCAAGAACTTCATCATAAGCACTCAAATTTGTTTTGGCAATTGCTCTGTTATAATATGCATTTTCCCGATTAGGGTCAATTTCAAGAGCTTTTGTATAATCTTCAATTGCATCTTTATACAACCCCATTAAATTTTTTGCATTTCCCCTTTTTGCATAAGCTTCGGAATTATCAGGATTTATGCTGATTACTTTTGTATAATATTCAACTGCAAGATTATACTGTTGATTTTCAATTTCTGCCTGCGCAAGCTTCATATAAGAGGCTTCTTTTTGCTGTTTTCTCGTCGTTCTTGCATAACTACAAGGAGTAAAACAAAAAGTGTTACCCATAAACGAAGCTATTATTGCAGTAATCAGTACTTTCTTATTCATAATCATACTCTACAATATGTTAAATATATTACAAACATAGTCAAATGTCAAAATCAGGCAATTAAGTACGTCTTATCCTTTTCAAAAATTCTTTCATTAATTTGATTTTTTCACTTCCGATAAGTGTAAATTCTATTTTTTCTTTTGGCGTTTCGATGCAAAAATCAGCTTTTTGATAAACTATCATTTTATTATTTAAAAAGAAAATCACCTGAGGTTTGTATTCTCTTATGCCAAAATTTTTTATATCAGAAAAGCTTACCCCGACACCGTTTATCATAAAGAAATCCTCTATAACCTTGAGTTTATCTGCATTCTTGATTTCATAAATTATCCAAAATCTTGGCAAATATATCAGTGTAAAAACCCCAATAATAATTAACATCATAAAAGCACTTATTTTATGCAGCAAGTACAAATATCCGATAAAACCCGCAATAACAGCATAAAAAGCAATTATTCCGATTATTATCATAAATATTCTTTCTTCTTGATTAGGTTTTAGCATTTTATTTTTTCCCTTAATCTTTCAAATAATTCATTAGCATATTCCATCTTAAATAATAGATTTAACGGGATATAAATGATTAAACATAGAATTGCAATTAAAGAGATTTTTAATGCACAGAATGGAATTTTTGATAAGTGTACAAAATTGTCATATTCAAAAGCGCAAACAAAGCAAATAAACCCTGTTATCCCCCCTGCAATAATCATTTTGAGAAGATTTAAAAATAATGATTTATAGTTCATTTTCATTTTTTTAGTAATAAAGTATCCTAATACTACTGCATTGAACAGAGTTACTAGCGAAGTAGAAAGTGTAATTCCGCCAATGCCAAAACCCATTTTAGAAATCAAAATCCAGTTCAAAAATACTTTTAAAACGATAGAAGAAAAAGCTACAGTAAACGGAGTCGCAGAATCATTAAAAGAATAGAAAACTCTTGTAATAGAATCTCTGAAAACATAAGGTATTATTGAAACTGATAAAAACCACAAAGCTTCTGTTACCATAAATGTTGCGTTTTCATCAAAAACACCGTGTTCAAAAATCAATCTTACAGAATCTAATCCAACAACAAGAATTCCGATTATTATAGGAATAGCACCGAAAAACAAAACTCCGACACCTTTGTTAAAATAATCTCTTATTCCTCCATAGTTTTTTTCCGCAACTAATCTGGCAAATATAGGGAATAGAGGGACTAAAAACGCCGTAACCAAAATTCCAACCGGAAATTGAAAAACTCTATTTGCATATCCTATCGCAGTCCATGCACCCTCTGAAATAGAAGAAGTGAAAAACATATCCACATAAATATGTATTTGCCCGACTGTTGAACTCAAAATAGCCGGAAATAATAATTCACCTATTTCACGCAAATGCGGATTATGCGTAAATTCAAAATTCGGGATTAACCTGTATCCTAATTTTTTGATATTCGGATATTGAATAACAAGTTGTAACACCGCACCAATTGTTGTTGCCCATGCAAGCGCATAACCCTTTTGATCATTAGGAACGGCAATTACTACCCCGATTATCGCAAGACTCATAATTATCGGAGATAAATTCGGAAGCATAAACTGTTTATAAATTATCAATATCCCGTAATAAATCCCGACTATCCCGCCAATAACAAGCAATGGTGTCATAATTTGTAAATGAGCTGCAGCAAGATTAACCATTTCAACAGAGCCGCCGGAGATGATTAAACCCATAATTTGTCTTGGGAAAATATACATTATTATTGACAACGCGAGAAAAAATATTATTGTTGCTGTCATAAATGTAGAATATAGTTTGTTTACACTTTCCTGCGGTTTTTCATTTAAATTTGGAATTAATTTTGAAAAAATTGCAACAGTTGCGCTGTGAAACGGACCACCCACACCACCTAATAATATCAATGATAATGACGGAATTTGATATGCGTAATAATAAGCATCCGAAACTAACGACGCACCATAATAATTCGCAATTATTATATCTCTTATAAATCCTATAAGCTTACTCACAATTGTAACTACTGCAATCATCCATGCAGCTTTTAGAACACTTGTGGTTTTGTCTTTTGTAATATCAGTCATCACTTCCTGCCAGTTCTATATATATTCTCAAACCCTTGTTGCTTTCTGATGCCGGATAATAAAACGTTATGTTATTTATTCCATGCTTCAAATATTGAGATAAATCTATTTTATTAAATCGATTATCTTTGTCCAGAAGAATTTTTTCATCAATATCATTTATTTTTACATCAATATATCCGACTTTGTATTTGTTATCAACAACAAGACATGCATGCTTATCATGACTGAAAAAGCTCTGTGAAAATTGGTTTTGCTCAATATTAGATGAAAGAATAAAAGGTTCTGTGGTTAGAGAAATTCCGGAATAATAATGCTGCAAGATTTTTGTATATGGCATATTTAGGGTTGTTGCCATATATCCTGCTCCGTATTGACTCATACCGACTCCGTGTCCGAAGCCGCCGCCTGAAATTTTTACACCTGTAAGATTACCGTAAATATCATAATTTTCATCAATTACAAAATTTGCACTCGGCAAAGCTTTTCCTTTATTTGTCATCAGCCTGCGAATAACCAATTCTTTTTCAGCTATATAATTTCCTTTTTCTGTTTGGATTTCAAGCTTCATAATTTTGCCGGAATGCCCGCGTTGTAAAACTTTCAAGCCTGTAATTTTCCCTATAACTTCTCCTTTTTGAACAGAAGGCTTTACAAAACCTGCCGAACTTTGTGCTGCAATATGATCTTGAATTTCTTTTTGAAGTTCGTCAATTGTCCATTCTCTTTCCCAACGATAGTATGGCGAATTTATGTCAAAAGAAATCGGAGTAGATTTATAAAATTTTGATGCATTTTCTTCATTGTTCAATTCGCCAAATTCAGGATAATCAGGTTTGGCGATTAAATAAGGTTTATTTTTTGAGGGAAATTCTTTAGTGTAAGGGTCAGAAAATGCATTTTCATAACTTTCCGTATATCCTCCGGCAGTAGAAGAATATTGAGCCAAAATTAAATCCCAATTGTATATTGCAACTATACCACGAGTTTCATCTACTGCACGATTTGAAAGTTCTTTTTCGGTATTTGCTCCAAAATAAACCTGACTTGCAACAGAATCGACTACATCATAATTAGGATTTGCTTTGACTCTTGGTGACAAAACATAATTTCTGGCAGCAACACTTTGAGCTTTTAAAGCCTCCAGACCAAATCTCACAGGCATTTCGTTTGGCACAACACCTTTAAGATAATCTTCTATATCTAAAGAATTAACTATATAAAATTCCCCGCCATTAACAGTTGATACCAACTCTAAATCTCCGCGATACAGAGCTTCCTGCCCTCCTCGTTTTAAATTCTTTACACCTAAAAATCCGTTATCCGAAATAAATTTTACAGGTCCCGAAACCTTTGCTATCGGGTTATTGTCTTTGCCTGTTAAAACAAAAATCTTACCAACCATAGAAATATTTATTACGTCATCGCAACTATAAGTATCAATATAAGTTTGATTGTTATACAGCTCAAATTCACCTGTCGTATAAATTATTGCATTTTCCCATTCATAAGTTGAAAAATTTTGTGAACCGATTCCAACTCGCACTGTTTTTGATTTTGGAACACCTAAATAAGCTGAATTCATGGTATCACGAGCTATCTGTAATGTTTTTGCAGGAATATTACCATAGAAAGCAGCTCTTGCCGGCAGTGAAATTAGCACGGATACTGCAATTAATAATAAAATATAAAAACCTCTATTCAATGCGTAATACTCACTTTAATTCAACTTTCGTACCGTCAGGTGTATCTTTGAGAATAATTCCAATTTCATCTAAAGAGATACGAATTTTATCGGCAATATCCCAGTTCTTTTCTGAACGAGCTTTCTTGCGTAATTCTAATATTTCCTCCATTGATGAAAAATTCTGTCCTAAAGCCTTTGAAACCGCTTGAACGGCTTTTTGCGTATCTTCTTTGCTAAGACCTGCTTTTTCAAACGAGAAACCAAGAGTTGAGCCCAAGATATAAAGTTTTGTATAAGCATCTTTTTCATCTTTATTTGCACGGGTTGCAAGATCAAACAAAACGGCAAGAGCCTTAGAAGTATTTAGATCATTATCCATTGCTTCGCAAAATTCTTTATATTCCGGTGTTGATGTTATATCTAAATTTTCATTTATCTGAGTTTGCTTTGCATTCACCAGACGTTTTGCACCGGATTGAGCAGATGACAGTGCTTCGTCAGAAAATTCAACAGGCATTCTGTAATGATTTGTCAATATAAACAAACGCAAAGTATTCGCATCATAATTTTTTAACATGTCGTCAATAGTTAAGAAATTGCCCAAAGATTTTGACATTTTTTCTTTATTAATAGTAACAAATCCGTTATGAAGCCAGTAATTTACGAATTTGCAGCCATTTGCGCATTCACTTTGAGCAATTTCATTTTCGTGGTGAGGGAAAATTAAATCTGCACCGCCTGCGTGAATATCTATAGTTTTGCCTAAATATTTTCTGCTCATTGCAGAACATTCTATGTGCCATCCGGGTCTGCCGACTCCCCACGGAGAATTATAGCCGAATTTTTCATCTTTTTTCCATAATGCAAAATCAAGCGGGTCTTCTTTTTGTTCACCGACAGCAATTCTTGCACCGCTTTCAAGTTGATCAATCGGCTGACCTGAAAGGCTGCCGTATTTGCCGAATTTTTTAACCCTGAAATACACATCTCCGTTTGATTCGTAAGCATAACCTTTGGATATCAAATCTTTCACCATAGAAATCATTTCACCTAAAGTTTTGGTTGCAAAAGGCTCGATATCAGGGCGCAAATTATTCAATTTGTTCATTGAATTTGTAAACTGTTTATACCAGTACTGAGAAACTTCTTCCGGAGTTTTATTTTCTTTTTCGGCTTTTTTGAGAATTTTGTCGTCAACATCCGTGACATTCCTGCAATAGGTAACATCATAGCCTTTAAACTTCAAATAGCGATATAAAACATCCCATGTAATATAACACCTTGCATGTCCTAAATGTGCGTAATCATACACCGTCGGACCGCAAACGTACATTTTTACTTTGTTATCATCAATCGGTTTAAATTCTTCAAGCTTACCTGCATAAGTGTTAAATAATTGCATAAAAAATCCCTCATTTTTCTTAATTATATCATGAAAATGAGGGACTTATATATTTATGATTATATTAGTACATTGGACTCATTATTTTTCTTCTGAACCAACCTATAGGTGAATCTTTGATTTCAACGTTTTCAATAGGAATATTGATTTTTTCACCTTTTTTAATCGGTTTGTTCAAATCACTCATTTGATGTCCGGCATCATCTAAACAATTGTATCCTTCAAAGAATTTAGGATTATTTGCTTTTATCGTGCCTTTATTTACAGTACCCTTTATTAAAAAGTCCTCTGCAAGCATACCCACCGGAAATTCAGATTTTGCGGTAATTTCTAAATAAAATTTCCCGTTATTAGATTTACACTTTACATCATACCATTTACCATATCCGTTATGATAAGCTAAATCTTTTGCTTCGGCAGCATTATAATAACCTGCTTTCAATTGAGTTCCGTCTTTAGCATAAAATTTTATTGTTTCGGTTGTAATTTTAGTTTGACTGTCGCCATTTTGTACCTTTACATCAGTTGTTTTTACAGAATATCTTCCTGTTAAATTGCTCACATTTCTTACTTCATTTCCGCCAGGCATAAAAATTCTCCTTATATTTTTTATATATTATTTATATAACTATAAATGTTTAAAACTTCAAAAAATTGCCTATTTGTGAAGATTTGTTAAATTCAGTAAATCAAAAATTTCAAATACCGGTTGTTCAAGATGTTCGACCGGTATTTTTTCGTCTAACTCTAAAGTTATAGTCGGAATATTGCGCTCTACTCCGCAATACGTCCCGAAACTACCCGGTGTCGGATAACCTATACTTGGCTCTACAGGGTATTTTATAATATTTGAGATTTTTTGTGCAATATCTTGCGCCGGACCATCGTAGTTTACTATTTTATATGGGGCATGAAGCGTCAAAACTACTTGCGGATTATATTTTTCAATTACATTAATAACAAACTGAGTTTCAATTTCACTTCCTGCAGATTTTCCTCCATAATAATCCGAAGCATTTTCGCCGGCGGCACTTGTATCTTCTCCCCAGTTTTTGGTGGGGAAATTTCTGTTCAAATCAACTCCGTTAGAATTTGTGCGAGTTCCGTTTTTAAGCCCGTCAGGATTAAGGCATGGGATAAATATTATCCCCCTCTCCCTAACCCTCCCCCCTCGAGGGGCACTAGCCGAGCCAACGAGCCGGCGAGTTGTGCGAGACTGCGTGCATGTGAGCGAAGCGAGTCGCTGAGGGTTAGGGAGAGGGGGAATATTTGACAAATATTTTTCTATCAAATATTTACCCTGCGGCTCGTCTCCGTGAAATACCCCTATTACAAGAGTATTCTTATCAGAAGGCTCCCCTATAAGTTCAATTTTATTGCCTGATTTTAATAAAACAGATTCTAAAACCTTCATTTAAGCCTCAAACAAAGCACTGATAAAATCCTCCGGATCAAAAGCTTTTAAATCTTCCATCTTTTCTCCTATGCCGATAAGCTTTACAGGAAGTTTCATTTCTTTAGCAATTGCAAGAATTATTGCACCTTTTGCACTACCGTCAAGCTTGGTCAGCGCAACAGAAGTTAAATCAACAGCTTCTGAAAAAACTTTTGCCTGTTGAAGCCCGTTTTGCCCTGTATTTGCATCTATTACAAGAATACTTTCACGCAAAGCTTCCGGAGCTTGCTTATCAACAACTTTTTTAATTTTTTTCAATTCTTCCATCAGGTTAAATTTATTTTGAAGTCTGCCTGCTGTATCAATTAAAATTACGTCATAAGCTTCTTTGCGAGCTTTTTCTATCGCTTCATAAACAACAGAGGCCGGATCTGCTTTATCACGACGAACAATATCCGCTCCTGCGCGTTCAGACCAGATGTTTAGCTGTTCTTCCGCTGCGGCTCTAAATGTATCTCCTGCCGCGATAAGAACTTTTTTGCCCTCTTGCTTAAATCTATATGCCATTTTTGCAATAAGAGTAGTTTTACCGGCACCGTTTACACCTGTTATAAAATATATGTTAAGTTCTGAATCTTTGTAGTTTAAATCTGTACTGCCGGCTTCTGAAAGAGTCTTTTTAAACTCCTCTTTAAGATAATTTTTTAACTCTGAAGGTTTAGCATTCTTTTTTGCCCTAAGATTATCAACCAACTCTGCCGCATAATTAACACCTAAATCCGCGCTTATAAGTGTATCTTCAATATCGTCAAGCGCAAATTCCGAATACTGTTCATCTGATTCATCAACATTAGAAAGAACGCTGTCAACCAGAGTTCTTGTGGTGTTAGAAACAGCGTTTTTTAAATTATCAAATTTGTCTTTTAAAAATCCGAACATAAGTAAAGGATAGCATAAAATTATTTTACGCGCATCCAGCGAAAGAAAAAACGAATTTGCTGTTTTAGTTTAGTCAATTTATGTTCTTTATTTTCTTTGGAGTTACAAATGTCTTTGAGGATGTAAAATATATAAATTATTTCTCCGAATATAGAATTAGGGAGTATAATGTCGTTTTCTTCATCGAAATTATCTATTAAAGCTTGCTTGTCGATCTTCATAATTGCGCTATATTATCGTAAATTGCTTTATATTATATAGCATTGTTTTATATATTTGTCAATTGCTATATATGAAAATAAACTGTTGATATGCTCGATATAAAACAAGAAATACAAATTCTTCTTTTACGAAAAGGATTATCCATGCGCAAGTTAATAACACGTATGCGCGAAGAAGGTTTTAACATTCCCCAATCGGGTTCAATGTCTGCACAATTGACGAAAAAACGTGTGAGATTTCAAACAATTCAAGAGATTTTGGATTATCTCGGCTATGAGTTGGTTATTCGCGAAAAGAAATAATTAAAAATAATTCAACCTAATATATGATGTAATATTTTAATTATCATTATATTATGCAAATTGGGTAAGCCTTTATATATTACCTTTCCTTGCTGAAAACGGACTACAAATCAGTATATTTCAAGCAAAGGAGGTGATGAAATATGGTTATTGCTATTAGTATAAAAGCGCTAATCTTATTATTACTAATAATCATAGCGCTCAAAGTATAACCTTATTGGGCTTTTAAAGGGGCAAGCTGTAACTTGTCCCGCCCGTTTTTTTATATTATAAACGATATTCACAAATTTTTCAAGCCGTCTGTAAAATATATTTAACAAATAGAAGCGTTGTTATCAATATCAATTATATGTTTTATAATCGTATGTGCCATCAAAAGCAAATACGGATTGATTTCTGTAGTTTGAGACATGTTTATGTTCGCGCCTGCTTTTTCTGTCTTTGGCTTCAAATCTTTGTTTATTGCAAAAGTCGTATTTGTGCTTATTGAATAGTGTTTTCTATCCCCGTTTATGCGTTCATTAAGTTCATCTTTCGGGAATTTGTCATTGCATTCAATCGCAATTTGAACCGAATTTGATGTCTCAAGGGCTAGAGTTGCGATTACTATTCCGTAATTTATCGTTGTAACCGTCACCGTTAAAATGCTGTTTCCGTCGGCATTTTCTTTATTTTGCGCTTCTATTTCCAAATCAAACCCAACTCCGTCTTTTAACGGGAGCCACGGAAGATATAAAAGTAAAAGCAGTTTTAAATTTTTCACCGGATCGTTTTCAGAAGCAACTGCAATACTTGCGTTTATAAGCTTTGCCATATCTTTCATTTGAGTTAAATCCGTAATTCCGGCTTTTGAAGCTTCCGTCATATTCATAATCAATTTTGCAAGAGCCTCTTTTCCGTTATTTTGAATAAGCGCAGATATTTGAGTCAAATTAATCATCCCGTTGGATAAAATATCAAGATTTTTAAGCGAGGATTGCAATTGAGTCGATAACTGAGACTGAACAACTTGTTTCATTGCAGGCATATCTAAATCCTGAAGCTGTGCAAGGATTTGAGCCTGCATTTGAGATAGAGAATTTCGTTGAGCTATTAACTGGTTAGAAAACATTTTGTTAAATTGTCCCTGAGAAAGCCCGCGCTGAATCATATAAACAAATTCATTTATATTTTTTGGCATCTGCATAAGTTCTTTAGCATAAATCGCTCGGTCAATACTTTTTAATGTATTCATTTGCAGATTTTGCGGAGTTTGACTTGTCGCTTGCTGAGCGATATTTTGGGCAGTTTGGGCAGTTGGTGCGGGGGTTTTTGGAGCGGGGGCGGTGTTTTGCGCCGCTGCTGCATTAAATTGACCTTTTGCCATTAAAAGTTTCTGATTTGCAGAAAAATTATTCAGAAAATTTTTTATATCTATTCCTGGCATAGAATTAATTTAAATGATTTTTATAAAAAAGTCTACTATTTAAGTTCAAGAGAACAACCAATTATTTCGGCTATGAGCTTCATTTCACGATAAGTAATAGTTTCGTTACGAAGTTTATTCGAAAGATTTGCAAGAGTATAATTTTTGCCCAAAATCTTTCCCTCGCCCGAGGGGAGAGGGGTAAATGTATACGTAACCAAAGCAGAATGTGAAGCGAATAAATCGAAGTATGGAATTAATGCTTGTAGCTACGAAAGTGATTATTGGGCAGGCGCTGTGAAGCAGTGTAAAGATGCAGGCGGTAGACTGCCTACTGAACAAGAACTGGCAGACATAGCAACAGCTTTATACGGCGGGAAACAAGGCGGCGGCAGCTTTAGTGCAAGCGACAGCTCCGGTTCATATATAAACGGCGCAGGCACAATCGGCTCAGGCGAAGCTATACCTGAGGCACTTTCAGGCATTGGTTCGTCTTGGGGCTACTTGTGGTCCTCAGGCGAGATCAACGCTAAAGAAGTATGGTACCGGTACTTTTATCGTTCGAATACGATGCGAGGGTGGGGCAGAGAGCGCGTGAGTTCCGGTATCCGTGCGGTCTGCGTAGTGGATTAGTATTAGCAATTAACCGATAAAATAAACGGCTATCAATGCTGAAAGTATCAGCGCAATATTATAATGCAAAAAAGTAGGAATACAGGTATCCCAAATATGGTTATGCTGTCCGTCGGCATTTAGACCTGCTGTCGGACCAAGAGTGGTATCAGAAGCCGGAGAGCCTGCATCTCCTAAAGCAGCGGCCGCAGCAAGCAATATAACTATTGCAGGAACACTAAAACCTAACTTTGTGCATATCGGAACATACAAAACCGCAAGGATAGGTATTGTGCCGAAAGAAGTTCCTATTCCCATTGTAATGAACAACCCGACAAAAAGCATCAATGCAGCAGCAATAATTTTATTTGTCATATAAGGAGTAATTGAAGTTACAAGAGTATCAATTCCTCCGGTTGCTTTCATTACAGCGGCAAAACCGGCGGCAACAAGCATTACAAAAGCGACATAACCCATCAAACCTACTCCCTCATTTATGAGTTTGTCCATTTTATCGTGGTCAATAGCCCGCAATCCAAAAATTACTGACAACCCGACAAGAGCCCCTAAAGGTAAAGAACCTGTCCACAATTGAACTATAAGAGTTAATCCCGCAGCTATTAAAGTTATGTAATGACTTCTGTGTAATGTTAAACTTTGCGTTTCTGTCGTTTTTATTTCCAAATTTTTATACTGACGCGGTTTTGCATAAGATATAAATATTGCGATTAAAAAACCTGCTAACATACCGACACCCAACACCCAAACAGATTTCCAGATATCTGATTTCGCGATTTCAATGCCGTTTTGCACCATATTATCAGCAATTAAACCTTGAAAAATTAAACCAAATCCGGCAGGAATTACTATATACGGAGCTTTTAACCCAAAAGCCAATCCGCAAGCAACTGCGCGTCTGTCTATTTGAAGTTTGTTCATTATAATTAATAATGGTGGTACTAAAATCGGAATAAACGCAATATGAACAGGTATTAAATTCTGAGAAAGGATTGCAATGCCTGTAAGTATAAATATTAATAAATACTTTTTAGACTTAATTGCATTTGAAATTTTCATAGACAAAATCGGCGCAAGCCCAGTATGAGTCATAGAAGCGGCGAAAGCTCCAAGCAAAATATAGCTTAATGCGGTTTCTGAATTATCCCCCATTCCGTGAATGAAAATATTCATAACCTCAGATAAATTTATATGACCGGCTGCACCTCCAACAACCGAACAAACGATTAATGCAAGCAATACGTTTATTCTGCAAACGCAAAGAATGCACAACAAAACTACAGCAATAACTATCGGATTTGTAACAATTGAAATCATACAATCAGGATATCATAAACATGGGCAATATAACTTATTGAAAAATTATCCTGTAGGTGAATAGCAAAACTGTTATCTACAGAGTTAAATATAGATAATCTTTTTCATACTTCCAGCTATTCTTAATTCCACGGTCTGCATTATGCAGGCCTTTTCTTTATCTTAAATTTGTCATTTTCAGTTTGCTGATTCTACTGTTAAAAATGTCTGTAAAATATTCACCAAGTCCGATTTTAATTTTATCTTCCTGCGAAAGGTTGCGGAACAGATTTTTAACCGCTGCAATACACTTCCCGGTAACATTCTCTTCATTTTTGAAAAACATGTGTGACAAAGTTGGCGGTGCGGACGGCTCATTCGGGTTAAGTAAATAATTAAGCGAAACTGCAAGATCTGTCCTATGTAACCCAAGCTGACATCCCATGTAAACCTGTCCTCTGTTCATTAAATCAAAAAAATTAGACAATCGTTCTATAAATTCCGCATTCGGTTTACCAAAAGTCGTAAATTCAGGCATACTGTCATTTATTGGTATCCCGAAGTAATCTAAGCCGACATTAGCGCATTTTTTAGCGTAAGATGATTCATCTCCTGCTTCGCGTCTTAAATCAATTATTGTTGAAATTCCAAAATCCTTTAAAGCTTTTAGAAGCGGGAATTTGGCACTTGTAAGGGACGCACCTCTTACAGAGTTTGAATCTATCAGGCGAAAATTTTTGATACACAGGCTTTTTAATCCATCTATATCAATTGCGTCAGATTGTCTGATAAAAGCATCTTTTTGATCTGTTGCCGGAACTACAATTGACATTCTCGGGACGAACCTGTGTTGGTGTTCTACAGAATGAGCATGTTTAAATTTTTCATAATCATCATTATTTGATTTGAAATTTACATTGTAATTATTATAAGCGTTGAATGGAGTTAATATTTTACCGATAATCATATTTTAATTAAACCGCTTAAAAATAATTTTTGCTACTTAAAAAAAAGACCTGCGTACCTCGCAGGTCGGAAGTTAACACGAATAGTAACACTTTTTTTAATCTCCGAGACAAACAACCCGTTGATTGTTGTTGTTGCGGTCGCTGATGTTGTATCCCGTGTAGGAACTGAGGAAGCTGCGGCTGTATGCGTACTCCGTACCGCGAGGGGAGGACGACCACAGGACGAACCAAGACGGGTTATCTGTGATGCCTAAAGCCGCAAAGACAGTGTCCTTGTTCGCATCCCAACTTAAGCTGGAATTAGAGTTGTT
>CADBQQ010000069.1 GCA_902796825.1 uncultured bacterium | reverse complement strand
TTTATTAACAGAATTATGAGACGCGGTAAAAAATCATTGGCAGAAAGAATTTTCTATTCTGCTATGGAAAGAATTAAGGAAAGAACCGGTGAAGATCCAATGGCAGTTTTCCAAAAAGCATTGACTAACGCAACTCCGCTTTTGGAAGTAAAAGCTCGCCGTATCGGTGGTTCTACTTATCAAGTTCCTTTGGAAGTTAAGGCTGACAGAGGTTTCGCTCTTTCTTCTTCTTGGATTATTGATTTTGCTAAGAAAAGAAGCGGAAAATCTTATGTTGATAAATTAGTAAACGAAATTATTGATGCTTCAAACGGTCAGGGTGCTTCTTGCAAAAAACGTGAAGATACCCACAAAATGGCTGAAGCTAACAAAGCGTTTGCTCATTACAGATACTAATTTAAATTTAGGGCAATGCCCGAATATATCTGAAAAAATAACACCTTTTACAGGTGTTATTTTTTTGTGCGTATATTTTTTAAATCTGTAAAAGCATCTGATGTAAGTTTTATATTGTATTCTTTTGTAAAATTTTCAAACGCAGTCGGGTTTAGAATTGACGAAGGACAATTTTCCATATATATGTTTTTTGCCCCAAATTCTTTGTGTATTAATATGTCAGAAAGTGATGTAATGGTGCATGTTGTAAAGAAAAATGTCAAATTCTCACTATCAATCGGATAATATTTTGCAAAATAATTAAATAAAATGTTTGTTGCAAATGGTTGATAATTACCTAAATTTATTGTTAATACATTTTTATTTTGCGATTCATAGTAAAAACTTATGGCAAATTCATCTTTTTTCATATTAGAAAAAATCTGTCTGTAATATTCTTTTCGTGTTTCTGAGTAAGAATCCATACCGATAATGAAAAGACGTGAAAGTTTGCCGGATTTTAGAGCATTACTGATTTTTTCAAATTTTTGTTCAATTTCTTGCTCGTTGTAACCTGCGGAGATTTCACTTTTAAGCTTACCTTTTTTAAAGCCTTTAGCTTCTTGAGAAGCTCGTATAACTTCATCAAAATTGTTATTTTCTATTTTTACAACGCCAACCGGTACAGTAAAATCTGTAGAGAATAATCTTCCTCGATACAAATAATCTGTAATACTTTTTGAAGTTTTTGTCATTAAGATTGCTCCGGGAAAAGTCGCAAAATCCAGTAAACAGCTTTGTGTTGTATCTCCGTAATGACCTTTGAGATGTTTGTATTTTCTAAATTCTTGCAGTGTATGGGCGATTAGAAGATTAGAATGTGTATAGATATCTATATCTTTGTCTATGGTTTTTTCTAATATGTTTTTTAGGTCAAAAAAATTGTCACCTGAAACAAGTATTGCCTTTCCTCGTTCCGTTGAACGCGAAATATTAACTTTTGCTATTGTGCCGAATTTATCGAATATTAACTCGCAAAGTTGTATTTGTAATTTATTATTAATTATTGCAAGTTCATTTATTTTTGATTTTATGGTGCTTTCGTCTGGTTGTTTTTTATTTAATTCGTCAAGGCATTTTAGAATAAAATTATATTTTTCATCATCAAATATTCCGAATTCATACAGCTTTGCAAGATGAATACCTGTGGTTTTTATCATAATCATAAGTATTTCAATAAGGTTTTTCAGAATAAGACTGTGGCGCTTGTAATTTGTCAAAAACAGTTTTTCTCCGAGAGAAATAGCCTTTGATATGGTTACTTGTTCGTTATAATAAATATCTGACTCCAATTCTATAGGAACGATATTATTTTTTTTACACATTTCATAATAAGTATCTTTTATATTTTTAAGTAAAAAATAATCATCCATAACCATATCATACATTTGGCTTTCGCTGTATTCGTTTACGGAAATAAGGCTTGCAATGTTATTTATTATATTTAAATTAATTTTATTATTGCTTGCGCCTAGTTTGTGCAGTTCAAGCAAATAATGTGCCGATTCTTTCATAAAAAATATTATGAGTTCTTGTAATGCGGCAATATTTGGCGAAATTGAGCAAACTCCGCGAGAAGTGCATGAATTTGCTTCGTAATTCATGTTAAAATTATTTTCGTTTTTCATATTAAACCTGCTCTAAATTTTTTAGGTATTCGATGATTTTTTCTGATTCGTAAAGTTTTTCGTTCGTGTCGTTGTTGTACAAAAACGGCACTTGGTCTTTACCGCCTAAATTTAGCAATCTTAGTGCATTGTCATTATTAATAGTATCAAATTTGTGGTATTTTATGTTGTTTTCATCCATAAAGGTCATAACTTTTTTACAGTACGGACAAGTGTTTAGAACGAACAAATCTAGCATTTTCTCCTCCTTTTTTGATAATTATAAACATTTAAGAATATAATAAATTAGTCCGGCGGGTGGTCTTGGAATTTAATTTATATCAATTGCAAAAGTTAATTTTTTATATTAAACTTTCGCTATGAATAAGAAGAATATTTTATTTGTTTTTGGTACAAGGCCGGAAGTTATAAAGCTTGCTCCTGTGATATTAGAGTTAAAAAAGTATCCTGACAGGTACAATGTAATTATATGCAATACCGAACAGCAAAAAGAATTGTCTAACCAGACACTCGGTTATTTTAATTTAAAGGCGGATATAAATTTGGATTGTATGCGCCCTAATCAGTCATTATCAGAAATTCAATCAAGAATATTAACGGCTCTTGAAAATGAAGTTTTTTCAAAATATGACATCGATGCAGTAATTGTTCAAGGTGATACAATGACGGTATTGTGCGGGGCTTTGGTTGGTTTTTATCATAAGGTGCCAATTTATCACGTTGAAGCCGGACTTCGCTCTTATGATATTTATGAGCCGTTTCCTGAAGAAGTTATGCGCCAAATGACTTCTCGCGTGGCGGAATTGAACTTTGCACCTACCGATAAAAATAAAAAAGCGCTTCTTGATGAGAGAATAGATAATAGTAAAATTTTTGTAACAGGTAATACCGTTATTGATGCGCTATTTTGTCTTTCTGATGAAACAATGGATAAAGCGCGCGATTTTTATGTGGAAAAAAATATTCCAATCAATGACAGAACGGTGTTAATTACGGTTCATAGGCGGGAAAATCACGGAGAAAGAATTGACAGAATTTTGGATGCTATTGAATATTTAGTAAAAAAATATGCCGATCATTCTTTTATTCTGCCTGTTCATCCTAATCCGAATGTGAAAGATAAGGTTTATGCTCGGCTTGAAAAGTATTCAAATGTTCATTTGATGGAGCCGCTTGATTATCCGAATTTGGTCTTTGTTATGAAGCATGCAAAGCTTATTTTGACTGATTCGGGCGGAATTCAGGAGGAAGCGCCGTCATTCGGATGTCCGACTCTTGTTATGCGGTATGAAACAGAACGTCAAGAAGGGATTGACGCGGGAGTCTCTGTTCTTGTCGGTGCGGATTATGATAAAATTGTTTCATTAAGCTCTGATGTGCTTGATAAAGATTTTGCTTCTACGCGCTTAAAAGCTCAAAATCCTTATGGAACAGGCGATAGCGCAAAAAAAATTGAAAAAATAATAATGGATAATATTTTTTAAAAAGCTGTTATATTTCTAATAATCTACGGCTTTCTTTTTCTAAAAATTCTTTTCCCGGAGTTATTTCAATAAAATCCCACGGGAGTTCTTTATCATAAGAATAATTTTCAAGTGCATAATAGTCGGTGTTTATGCCTAAATTTTTAGAGGCTTTTTTAAATGCGCCGAGCTTGGAGCCGTTTTTGTGTACTTCTATCATAAAATCTGAAAGCTTCTCATCCCCGCGAGAAAGCACTGCCTGCCAGTAATCCCATTTTGAACTTGAAACGGTTGATTTTACTCCTATTTTGTGAAGTTCTTTTTTTATATAATTAGATTTTTTTTCTAAAGACTTTTCTTCTTCTCTGCCAAACCACTGAAACGGAGTATTTGGTTTTGGCACAAATGTTGAAAAACCAAAAGAGATGTCAAAGCCTTTGTGTAATTTTTTTATTTTGCCTGCAAGTTTTACAATTTCCTCTACATCTTCCATTGTTTCTGTAGGCAAGCCAAGCATTCCGTAAAATTTTATTCCTTTTAGACCGCATTGTTTAGCAACGTCTATTGCTTTAAAGATTTGTTCTTCACTCAGATTTTTGTTGATAATTTTACGCAAACGTTCGCTTCCTGCTTCAATCGCGAGGGTTAAATTTTTCTGTCCGGCATCAACCAGTGCTTGAACAATATCAGGAGTAAAAGAATCTACACGCAAGGATGATATTCCCATTTCAATATTTGCACCGTTTTTTATTTTTGTGTGTACAAAATTTATAATATCTTTAAAACGCGGGTGTGCTGTTACCTGCGCACCCAAAAGTGCTATTTTATTTGTATGTTTTAGTCCCAATTCAATTGTATTGATGATTTGCTCATAATCAGGAAATCTTATTGGTAAATTTAAGTATGAAGCAAGGCAAAAAGCACATCTGTTTGCACATCCGCGAACTACTTCAATAATAAAAGTGTCTTTAAAATAAGCCATGTCGCTTATAATCGGTGTGTAAATGCATCCGGCAAGTTTTGCGGTCTTTTTCTTTACTTTTACATTTATTTCAGGAACATATACTCCTTCAATTTCACTGAGCATTTTCAATATTTCTTTTTTGGGCTTTGCTTTATTTTCAATGCAGACGCTTACAACCTTTTCATTTACTCCCTCGCCGTCTCCAATTATCATAAAATCAAAAATTTCGCTGTACGGTGCGGGGTTTGATGAAATTACAGGGCCGCCTGCAAATATAAGCGGGTCGGTTTCTGAGCGTTCACTTGCTTTATATGCGTAATTATTTTTGTCAAGAAAATTCAAAACCTCTATAAAATCCATGTCAAAAGAAATAGAAAATGCTATTAAATCTATTTTGTTACGCATAATCTCTGTAGTTTTTGAATCAGAAAACACCATTTCAATATTTACATCTTCGCGCATGTCAAGTTCTCTAAACAGCCACAAATACCCTAAAGATGACAGTGCAAAAGATTTTGGCGCAGGGAACGCAAACCACATGTTAAAGTCGCAATTCTTGTGTAAATTCCTTTGATATAAATATTGTTCTGCCAAATTTTTTATCCTTTGCCTATAGAATATTACAAAAAATGAAATTGATTTTCAAGCCTGAAAGTCTTATGGTGGCGCTATCATGAGATTTTACTCAAAAATACTTTTGTAATATTTCTTAACATGATTTCTTCATGATAGCAATTGTCGGAACAAAAAATACTTTATTAAGATACGGGGAAACAAAACACAAGGACTAGGGGAAAATGGGCTACTTATTATTGGTTGCTTATAAGAACAGCGCAAGGGACAGATACCACAAATGTCAAGCAGAGTTAATGGACATCACAAGACGTGCAAAACTCGCAAAGAAACAAGCTGAAAATTGCTTAAAGTCTATTGAGTATCAAGCAAAGTTTGCAAAAAATAATGCTCTTGCTCAAGCCAACGCACAGATGACGGAATTTGCTCAAGAGTTATATAATAGTAATGGTTTGGATCCATCAACTTCAATTGATATGAGTACTCTTGATGATGAGCAAAAAAAGGCTCTTACTCAAATTCAGCAGCAAATAACTAATTTTAATGCTCAGGTTCAACAACAGCTTTCTGCTTATAATAATCAGGTTGATTTATGGTCTGAGAATATGAAACAGCTTCAATATGAACCTCTTAGACAGGAAGATGAGCTGTTGGCAGAAGAAAAAGAACGTAAAGAAGACGATTTGGCTATGGCTAAAGAAGAATATGAAAAAGCAAAACCAGCAGTAAAAGAAGAAATAAAGAATATAATTCCGACATTCGGTAATGGTTAATTAGACAGATAAGTAAGGTATTTTAAATAAGACCGGCTAAACAGCCGGTCTTATTTTGTTATGAACTTTGGTCGAATTTCATTGTTCTGTCAATATTTGCCTTGATTGCGTTTTTGATAGAATCGTATTCTTTTTCTAAGGAAGAATGTTCTGTATCAATGTTTTTTAATTCCATATCAAACGCTCTGTCTTTAGCTTCAATTTCGCGCATTGCTTTGTTGTATTCAGCTTCTGCTTTAGCTACAAGCGCTGAGGTGTTTGTTTCTTCGGTGATATTGGTGCAGGTTTTGTAAGAAATAGAATTCCATTTTTCGCTTTTGTCAACTTGTTCCATAGTTACAATACCTGTTTCAAGAGCAAATTCAAGCCATTCAGGAGATGCTGCAAGACCGTTTTCTAAAACTTTGTAGCCTTTGCTCATTCTTTCAAATAAATTTGTATACCATTGAGCTTTAGCATCAGCATTACCTGTATTTGTAGTATCTGTACGGTCAACCCAAGCATATTTAGGTTCGCCGTATTCGTCTATCATTGTGTCAACTATGCAAGCTTTTACGATGTTTGCAAATTCTTCAGAATATTCAATATTGTAATCTTTTATGATCTCTAGAACTCTATCAAGGTTTACTAAATCATTGTATGTTTCTTGTGCGTTCTTTTGAGATAAAATCTTATAGAGTTCGTAATCAGTAAGATCAGTTAGTTTCGGATCATCCGGAACCTCAACAAGGCCTTCTTCAATCAAACCAAAGTATGCAATAGCAGATTTTTCATAGTTTTCAATATAATCTTTATATTTCATACCGGTCTGGTTAATTTCTGTAGAATATGTAATACCCATATTGCTTGATGAACCATTGTTATTATTTTCATAATCTGCAACTATGCCGTTTCCGAAAGCTGCCATGTTGAAATAGTCATCATTCTTTGTAAGATTTGTTAAAGATTGAGCTACTTCCTGTAAAAATTTATAAAAATTATCAGCCGATTTATATACAATTGACATTGCATTGTATTGGGATAAACCAAATGCGCTATCTTTATTTACCTTTCCATCATCATTTAATGTTGCGTATTTGTTAAAACCGTCATCAAAATTTGAAGAAATCGCATTTCCGTTCTGATCTACAATTTTTCCGTACCATGAGCCGGCTTTAGAATCGTAACTCGTTTTAGCAGAGTCCAGATTGTACAAAGCCATTTCATAAGCGGTAAGAGATACATATTTGTATTCTTCTATGTAATTTCCTTTGCTATCTGTGACTAAATTGCCATTTTCATCTCTTTTATATACTTTAACTTTACAATCGTTGCCACTACAAATTAGGTTTGAATTGTCTTTGTCGTAATCACCTGCATAGCTTGTGTAAACTTTACATTTTTCAGTATTACCATCCATATATACTTCAAATGCTATATAATCTCTGGTATCTTCTCCAACAGGTTCATATTCACCATCGCTATTTAATTGTAATTCTCTTGAATCCCAACCGATATAGTATTTATATGTAGTTACACCATTTTCAGTTGTTGCATTCGCATTTGCTTCTTGAATTGTTGTTCCCGGCCATCCGCAGCCTGTTACCTCTGACGGATTCTTCACTTTTACCCAAGTTTGAAGTTTCCAAACCATTTGGTTATATGTCTCTTTAAATACATTATTAACTGTGCCATTATTTGTAAAATATGGTTCTAATGCATTATAAAGATCGCCTATTGCTCCAATACCGTTACCATGCCAATCCGCAGGTTTATTACCGAGTTTACTTCTCATTGTAGAGGTGATATTTTCAACATAATCATCAAGCATATAGCTTAAAGCACCTCTGTATGCTCTTGAGTCATCCAAATATTGGCTTAAATAGTCATTATAGTATTTGTATTCAGCAGAATTTACATAAGAATTGTAGTTTTCATACCATTCTTTTAATGTTTCTGCATCGACATCCTGAAATTCAGCAGGATAATCAGGGTTTTCAATACGAACAGTTTGACCATCAACACCCGGTTCAAAGTATGTTGTATCATACTCAATCCCATGAGCGAGCAAGTATTCGTTCAAGTTCCCGTTAGCCTGAGCAAAAATTTGAGCTTCATCTTCGCTAACCAACAATTGACCCGCAGTGTTAACAAGACCATACTGGTTGTTGTAAGAGCTGTATGACATCAATGAATTGTAAGTCAATGCTTGAGTCATAGCAGTTCCGTCAGCAGCATAATTTGTGAACATCATATTCGCGTTATTTAAAGCGTTAATATAATTTTCACTGGCCAAAGCACTTTCAGAAGCCAAACGCATTTTTGCATTGTTTATGGTTTGTGATCTGAGTTCGTTATCAGCCATCCTCGAAGTTATGGATAATAATCTAGCCTGTGATGCCGCTAATCCCATAGTACGCTTGTCCTTTCATTTCCTTTTGAACTTTTCTTACTGTATAAATCGGCATTTTTTCCAGAAACTTTAAGGATTTAAAGGGAAATGTTAAGAAGTTGTTACAATCAAGTGAGTCTAGTGAGTGAGGAGGAGCGTTAGCGGACTCACTTGACTTACTCAAATCCCCCTAGTTCCATACTACAGAAAAAGCAGATCATTCGACCTGCTTTTCTTTATTCTCATCCATCATTTAATAATTATATCCTAGCACACCGACGAAAAGCCTCCGCCTCCGCCAAATGAACCTCCACAATCAGCGCAAGCTCCGGCAAAACCTCCGTCAAAAAAGCCTCCGCCATTGTATGCCGATTCTAAAGTCGCGACGGCACTTGCAAAACCATTCATAAATCCACTGTCAATTGATTCACTCCATTCGGAATATGCTTCATAATTCACTGCAACTGGGTTAGAAGCAATAAAATCATCATATTCGCTCGCGTTTAAAAAGTTTAGTGCCGTTTCGCCGTTCATTGCTAATATTCCTGAATTTTCTACAGGATTATTATGATTTTTAATGCCTGTGTTTTTATTTGCAGTCTGTGAATTCTGTGCTTTCTCTCCAAATAGTAAAATCATTTTTAACCTCGTATTGTCTACATTCATATAAAGTTTTTTATAAATGCTTTTTTTCAGCATGAATGTATTTTGTAACATTTGTTCACAAAAAATATAAACCCATGGATTGATGTGTATTCTTTTTCAAAGTTATAGGATGTATGTGTAGATTAGGGAGGGGATAGAATTGAAAAAGTTATTTTTTATATTCGTATTCTTAATTAGCACAGCACTAACTGTTTCGGCAAGCAGTAATTATTTACATACTATTACATTAGAAAAAAATAATACAGGATATAACATAATACTGGATTCAGACAGGCTTGCGAAAGTTCACAAATCAGTTTCATCTCAAAATGAACTTGTTCTTGAACTTAGCGGTATAACTTCAGCTGATACGGTAAATGCTTTGTACAAGGGAACAACCGCAATTGATAATCTGGTTGTTGAAAATTCCGCACCGAATAAGTTAAAATTGACGATTTCTGCGCCGAATATTTCAAATTCTTCGGTAATTATGACTTTTGCCGACGGAACAAGTGCGATTGCAGGAGAAAGTTTCCCAATAGATAAAGCTCTTTGGATTGGGTTTGTTCTTGCAGCTTTTGTGGTGATATTTAATGTTTCTAAAGGCATTTCAGAGGAAAATAGTAAAATTCTTATAAAGCAAGATATCAAAGACCGTGAAATTGAAATGTACAGAAAGTATCGCAGAGATTTAGATAAATTGAGTATGCAGTCTATGAAAGAAATGAGAATGAAAAACATGCTCAAAAAAATTGACAGAAAAATAGATGAAAGATTGATGTCATCTATTAAATAAAAGCTTAAATATATCCCTAAAACATTTTATTTATACAGCAAGTCTTACCGGCTTGCTTTTTTATTATGAAATCCCCTGACAATGTTATAGCATATAATTTGTTTTTGAGTTAATATAAAATAAAAAGGAGAGATAAATGCAGGGGAAAGCTTTCAAATTTGGGGATAACATTTCAACAGATCATATAGCTCCGGGCAGGCTGTATCATTTGCGTTCTGATTTAAACGAGTTTGCAAAACACGTTCTTGAAGATGCAGACGAAACTTTTGCACAAAGAATGACAAAAGGGGATTTTGTTGTGGCAGGAAATAATTTTGGTCTCGGGTCATCAAGAGAGCATGCTCCGCGTATTATGAAAATCGCGGGGGTAGGTGCTGTTTTAGCAAAATCTTTTGCCAGAATTTTTTATCGCAACGCAATAAATATCGGACTGTTGGCTATTGAATGCGACACTGATTCGATTGACGATGGTGACGAACTCGATTTGGATATTGAAAAAGGTATAATAACAAATTTGACTAACGGTACGATTATTCAAATTGAGCCGCTTCCGCCTGTAATGATTAAACTTCTGGAGGATGGCGGACTTGTTGAACACATAAAGAAAAATGGTGATTTTAAACTTACTGTTTAATTACGAAATTTAAAAAGGGGAGAATAAATGAATATTCAGGAAAGAATGGACAGCATAAATGATGTAATGAAAAATATTGCAGAATTTATACAAACTGATGATAATATTAAGACGGATTTTAGTGAATATTTAAAAACGATAGGGGCAGGGGCTAAAAATTCCATACCTATTCAAACTGCGGCTTTTAATTATATTCTTGAAAGAAATTTGGGAGAAAGCTTAAAAAGTATTCCTGAATTGTATTTAGAAAATAATAAACTTGATAAAGAACGCAAAGATATTGTAGAAGCCATAAAGAATTCTATATCATCCGTATTTGAAATTAAAAGGATTTCAAAATCGGGTTTTGACTTGTTAAATATCGTAAACGAACGCAGATATATGGTTACATCACTTATGAAAATGACATCTCTGCGCGGCTTAGGTTCAGGGGATTATATTGTTGCCAGAATAGTGAATTTAAATGGAGATTATTATCTGTTAGAAATCTCAGGAGTGCTTCCTCAAACAAGAAAAACAGAAGCTTTTCGTTTTGCGGTTGCAAAAATTATACAAAATCCGGAACTTGTTTATCTTGATAATCCTGATAAGCAAAAAGAAATTGAACAGGATGTAGAAGATGTTTATAACAAATTTATTGAATTTTTCGCAAAGACCGAAATAGTTACAACAAATAAAAATGCGGATGAACTTATAGGGATTTTTAATGATTTTACAGAAAACGGGGAGAAAAAAGATTTTCAAAACCTTATTCAAGAGCCTGAAGAATACAAATTCTTTGATGTAAGCGAATTTAATAATTCTTATGATAATTTCTTAGAGAATTCTCTGGGTGGTTTTTCGTCACATAAAGAAACTTATGATGTGGGGATTATTTATGACAAAGAATTAGGACTTTACGCTGTTCCTTTTTACGGAACATTCAAAAAAATATTTGAAGTTCAAGATTACACTAAAATTCAAAACTATGATGCCTGCATAAAATATTTTCTTGAAAATGATAAGTACAGCGCAAATTTAATTAAGGGAGTTGCGGCAAAATATCCAAACTTTATGGAAATAGTAAATGCCGTGCTTGCAAAGAACTATTCACTTGAAGATTTGTTGAAAAAATATAAAAAGAGATATCTTGAAAATAAAATAATTTCTTCAACTACCGTTTTGTATCGTTCAAATGCATTTTCAAGCACGCTCGGTATTATTGAGGAAGAAGAAAACAAACCTAAAATTGATACTTCCGTAAAAATAGGCAGAAATGACCCTTGTCCTTGCGGAAGCGGCAAAAAGTACAAAAAATGCTGCGGAGCAAATATTTAATCGATGATTAAACAATTAAAACTTAAGAATTACATTTTAATAGATGAACTTTGCGCCAATTTTGATGAAAAATTGAACATCATTACAGGTGAAACCGGCGCGGGGAAAAGTATTCTTTTAAATGCAATTGATTTAGTTTTTTCTTCCCGAGTTTCAAAAGACGTTATTAAAACCGGATGCGACAAGGCTATTATCGAAATTACTCTTGAAAATTCAAAGCATGACCTGTCAAATTTGTTTGAAGAAAATGGCATTGATGATTTTGGGCAAGAAATAATAATATCTAAAGAAATTACACAAAATTCAGTTCGTTCAAGGATTAATGGCACTCTTGTAAATCAAGAATTATTGAAAAATTTAAGAACGTTATTTGTTGATATTCACTCTCAACATCAAACATATACTTTTTTGCAACCGCAATATCATATTAATTTGTTGGACTCGTATGCAAAAGATTTTTATGGGCAAAAACTTGATGAGTATAAGGAAAAATTTAAACTTTTTGAAACACTGAACAAACAACTGGAAGAAGCAAAAAATAATGCAAATGTCACAGAAGCACAAATTGATTTTCTTAAATTTCAAATAAACGAAATAGAAGAAGCAAATATTCAATCAGAAACAGAAGACGAGGAATTGGCAAAAGAACTGGAGGTTCTTGAAAATGCCGAAAAACTAAAAGAGCTTACAGGTGCTTCTTATTGGGCGATAAACGGTGATGACGGTTCAATCCTTGAGGCTCTGGCAAAAATAAAAACTGATTTGTCAAAAGCCGCTGATTATGATGAAAAACTTGAAGGCATTAGTTCGCAATTTACGGATATAACTGAGGGTTTGCGTGAAATTTCTTCTGATTTACGCAACTATAGCCAAAATCTTGATAATGATACACAGCGTCTTAATGAAATTCAAGAGAGATTGTTTGCTCTTGATAAATTAAAATGTAAATATGGCGGAACATTGGCTCAAGTGTTAAATCAATTTTCGTTACTATCAGATGAACTTGCTTCAATTGAATTCTCCACAAAAAATATTGAAGAACTTGAACAGAAAATTCAATTAGCAAAGAATGAATTAAATAAAATTGCCTCTGAAATAAGTGAAAATCGTAAGAATTATGCACAGGTGCTTTCTGTATTAATTCAGGATAAATTGGGTGTTTTAGAATTGCCAAAAGCCAGATTTGAAATCCAAATTACTCCGAAAGAACTTTCTTCTAACGGTATTGATAATGTGGAGTTTATGATTTCCACAAACGTTTCTGAAGATTTGAAGCCTCTTGCAAGAGTAGCTTCAGGTGGTGAAATTTCAAGAGTTATGCTTGCTATTAAGTCTATATTTGCTCAAAATGACGAAATTGATACGGTTATATTTGATGAAATTGATACGGGGATTTCAGGGCACGCGTCTCAAAGCGTTGCAGATGAAATGGTGAATTTGAGCAAATCTCATCAAATTATTGTTATTACACATCAAGCAATAATTGCATCCAAAGCGAACAAGCACTTCTACGTTCGTAAATCTCAAGCAGACGAAACAAAGGTTGATGTTTATGTCTTAACAGGAGAAAACAGAGTAAAAGCGCTTGCTGAACTTGCCGGTGGTGAAATAAATGAACAATCCGTAGAATTTGCGAAATCACTTCTGGGCTAATTTTGTACATATTCTTTTAAATGCGCAAATTTTTGATTGTGACGAATTTTATTTAATGCGCATTCTTCAAGTTGTCGAATTCTTTCTTTAGAATATCCCAACTCTTGCCCGACTTGCGCCAGTGTTTTGATTTTCTTACATTTCCCAAGAGCAAAACGAGATTTTAAAATTCTCTGCTCGCGTTCTGTTAAATTAGAAAACATCGCGCAAATATCGGATTTTAGCAGTTCTTTGTCAACACAACTGTCCGGCATATTATATGTTTTGTCCTCAATAAAATCACCCAAGCATAAATCATCTGTTACGCTTGTTTCAAGACTTACCGGCTCAAGATTTAACGATTGCTTGATTTTTCGTAATTTCGGTATGGTCAAATCCATATAATTCGCAATTTCATTTTCTGTTGGTTCTCTGTCATATTGTGAATACAATTCTGCATACGCATTTTTATATTTGTGAATTTTATCAGCCATGTGAACAGGAATTCTAATCATTTTAGATTGATTTGCGATAGCGCGAACAATTGATTGTTTTATCCACCATGTTGCATAAGTTGAGAATTTAAAATTTTTAGTGTAATCAAATTTCTCAGCTGCCCTCATTAGTCCTATTGAACCCTCCTGAACTAAATCCATAAAAAGAACGCCTCGTCCGACATATTTTTTAGCAATACTGATAACCAGTCTTAAATTAGCTTGTACAAGCTTTCTTTTCGCTACATCATCTTTTTGCTCTTTGATAAGTCTGCCGAGTTCTTTTTCTTCTTCTGATTTTAATAATTTAATATGTCCGATTTCTTTCAGGTATACCTGCAAAATGTCTTCTTGTTTAGGTATTACGGTAAAAGTTTTAATATCGTCCTCAACGTCTTCTGATATAATATTTAATTTTTCATTTTCAATTGATACTAAATCCTCAATCATACTCTCTCCTTTAAATAAGAAAAACTTCCACAAATAATAAGACGTAATAAAAATAAAAAAGTTTCATAATAGGTATTGACAATAAAAAATGTTCTTGCTAACATTAATTTTGCAAGGAAAACCTCCAAACACCACACAGTTTGAAAAATAAATAGTATAAATTGGGCGTTTAGCTCAGTTGGTAGAGCGTCTCCCTTACAAGGAGAGGGTCGCGAGTTCGAGTCTCCCAACGCCCACCATTTTGAAAAAAGACCGTTCATAACGGTCTTTTTTATTGCTATTATTGAATTTAAGGAGTTTGAGTCTGTTATCCGTTTTAGCAAAACTTGTATATATGTTACATTTTGTCGTGAAAGTAACTTAAAATCCTGGTTTTGAACGATAATATCCTTTTACTTCTGTTCCGTCAGAACGGGTATAAGAATTTACATATACAACACCTCCGCCGGTCATTGCTTCTCGTTGCAAATCGCCGTTTGTCGGCATAGTACCGTTGAAAGCTCTTGTCTGAGCATCTATTTCTTTTTCGTGTTTTGCAAATTCATCTGAGGACATTTCTCCGACTTCTTCACGTGTGTATATATGATTACTTCCCGTCAAAGGGTTTGTGTAACCAAACAAGCCTGAATTTTGTTGTGGTTGAATTTGCTGC
>CADBQQ010000068.1 GCA_902796825.1 uncultured bacterium | reverse complement strand
CGATAATAAATATTATGTAAAAAAATGGGTTGAACTGTTCGTTCAACCCCTTCTTTTATACCTTGTAATTATACCTCTTTAAATACTAATGAAGTATTGTGTCCGCCAAAACCAAATGAATTAGAAAGCGCTGCATGAACTTTCTTATCTCTTGCTTTGTGAGGAACGTAATCAAGATTAGCAACATGCTCGTCTTGATTGTCAAGGTTAATTGTCGGAGGAACTTTACCATCTGTTATTGTTTTTATACAAACAATAGCTTCTACAGCACCGGTTGCACCTAACATGTGGCCATGCATACTCTTTGTTGAAGAAACAAGTAAGTTAGGGTTTTGTTCTTTATCTCCGAAAATTTGTGCAATTGCTTGAGATTCTGCAATATCGCCAAGACCGGTACTCGTTCCGTGCGGATTAATATAATCAATTTCTTCCGGTTTCATGCCTGCATCTTTTAGTGCAAATTCCATTGATTTCAACGCACCTTTACCCTCAGGATCAGGAGCTACAATATCGTGAGCATCCGCAGTCTGACCGTAACCTACGATTTCTGCATAAATTTTTGCACCGCGAGCTTTTGCATGCTCATATTCTTCAAGAATAAGAACTGCAGCTCCCTCGCCCATTACAAAACCGTCTCTTTCAACGTCATAAGGGCGGGAAGCTCTTTGAGGTTCGTCGTTCCGTTTAGAAAGCGCTCTACAAGCAGTAAATGCACCTACGCCTAAAGTTGTAATTGTAGCTTCACATCCGCCGGCAACAACTACATCTGCATCACCATATTGGATTGAACGGAATGCATCACCAATTGAATGTGTACCCGTAGCACAAGCAGAAGCCACACATTTGTTTAAACCTTTATATCCATGCTTTATCGAAATTCGGCCTGAAGCGATGTCGACAATTAACATTGGAACTGTAAATGGAGAACCTTTGGTCGGTCCTTTTTCTATCATTGCAAGGTGATTTTTTTCAAATGTATTAAATCCACCCGCAGCAGAACTAACAATAACACCTATTCTATAAGGGTCAATGTCTGCTTCGTCTATACCAGAATCTGCAATTGCTTCATCTGCTGCTACCACTGCAAATTGAGTATATCTGTCCATCCTTTTAGCTTCTTTAGGATCAATATAATCTTCAGGATTAAAATCTTTATCTTTAATTTCTGCGGCTATTTTTACTGTTTGTTTTTCAGTGTTAATTCTTTCAATAAGAGAAATGCCGCTTTTACCTGCCAGCATTGCATTCCAAAAATTATCAACACCTATACCGCAAGGTGTTACAGCACCCAAGCCGGTAATTACTACTCTACGTTTTTCCATAATTTCCTCTCAATAATTGTGCGAGAATGAAACGTATCTCACTCTCGCACTAATAATAACTGTTTATCTTTTAATTCAAATTAGTGAGACAATTTGCTGTCAATATATGATACAGCATCTTGAACTGTTTGAATTTTTTCAGCGTCTTCGTCAGGAATTTCACACTTAAATTCTTCTTCCAAAGCCATAACTAATTCAACTGTGTCTAATGAATCAGCACCTAAATCGTCTGTAAAACGAGCTTCAGGTGTAACTAACTTTTCATCAACGCTTAATTGATCTACTACAACTTTTTTTACTGTGTCTAATGTACTCATCTTTTCTTTTCCTCTTTTTTAATGTAATTTCGTATTTATTAATACTTTTCTTGTATTATTATAATCCGTTGAATTTTTTTTTGCAAGAAATTTACAATTTATATATTTATTTGTTAAAAATCTTAACCATAAATATTAAATTTATGGCAAAAAATTTCTTGTTGGTATATTAATTAAATGTCTCAAGTGTTGTAAATATAAAGGGTTTAATATGCTAGTTTCTGCGATTAACGGTACCGAAAAAGGTAATAATTTGCCGAGTTTTGGGCATTCATTCCGAGTTTGTATTTGTTTAAAAGACGCAAATGGAATAGGAGATATTTTTGTCAGTCCTGCTTCTAACAGGAAACTATATCGTCATTTGAACTCTAAAATTGTAAATTGGCTGAATGAAGAATATTATTCTATTTTAAGAAAAGCACTCAACATTACTAAAAAAGTACAAAAAAGAGAGCCTGTAAATGATTTACATAAACAAATGGTCGAAGAACTAAAAAAAATAGATTCTGATTACGCTAATATCGGTCTTGCCCGCTCAGTATATAATGGCGGAAGATTGGGTTATATTGCTACGGGAGCAGATGTACCCATAATAGAACAAATGAAAGGAATTAAACATATAGGCTTAGCAAAAGCAGATTCTATGTGGTACAACGGAGTAACAAACAGCGATTATGTAAAAGAATTATCCAAACTTGTTCAGGAAAATGCTCGCAACTATGTACAAAACAGTAATGTAATTTTAAGATCTAAAAATGATAAAGAGATAATGCTAAGAGCAGTTTTTAAAGAATCCGGCAAAACAAAGAGCGGAGCTCCTTTATACGAACTTGACAGATATGAATTTCATGAAAACAAAACCAATCCGACTCTTTTACCTGTAACAGAATCATTTAAAAGATATAAACATAGCGCTGTCGTATATGATGCCATAACAAAAACTATCCAATCACATGCCGACAGAACAATACGCTCCAAAGTACATCATAGCTATATAGACAAAATAAGCAGAATGCTAAAAAAAGAGGAAACATAACGTTTCCTCTTTTTTATTTATTATTGTTATTTTGTTATAACATTAAACCGCCTGCAACTTCAATTGCTTGACCTGTAACATAATCTGTGTCTAAAGCCAGGAATTTAACAACTTTCGCAATGTCCTCAGGTGTTCCAAATCTTTTCATAGGAATTGCAGCTGCATATTCTTCAATATTACCAAGATTTGCCGTCATCGCTGTTTGAATAAATCCAGGACATACAGCGTTTACTCTGATATTTCTTGAACCAAATTCTTTTGCAAGGGTTTTTGTCAAGCCAATCAAACCTGCTTTTGAAGCTGAATAATTTGCCTGACCGGCATTACCATGAACACCAACAATTGATGACATATTAATAATAGAACCTTGACGAGCTTTCATCATATATTTGATTACAGCGTGAGTAACATAATAAGCTGAACCCAAGTTAATTTTAATAACTCTTTCCCATTGTTCAGCATCCATTCTTAAGAACAAACCGTCTTTTGTAATACCTGCATTGTTCAAAAGAACATCAATGTGTCCGTGATCTTCAATCATTTTGTCAACTGCGGCTTTAACCTGTTCATCATTAGAAACGTCAAATTGATAAAACCATGCATTCACACCTAAAGCCTTGATTTCATCAATAGCCGGCTGTGCTGTTGCAGCATCACAAATATCATTAATAATAATGTCACATCCTGCATTGGCAAGTTCTTTTGCGCAGCTAAAACCAATTCCGCGAGAACCGCCTGTAATTAAAGCAATTTTTCTTTCAGTCATTTTAATCTTTCTCCTTATCAACATAAAAATTATACCATAAATTGAATTCTGATTAGATTTACATTTAATTTCGTAACATATATTTATAAAACTATGTTATAATCTAATCAACGGAGAACAAATATGTATAGAATTGGCTTAGGTTACGATATTCATCAACTTGTTGACGGTAGGGATTTAATTATAGGCGGAATAAAAATTACCCATGAAAAAGGACTATTGGGACATTCGGATGCGGATGTTTTAATTCATGCAATAATTGACGGAATGTTGGGAGCTTTAGCCCTCGATGATATAGGAACATTGTTCCCTGATACGGATCCTAAATATAAAGATATAGATAGCACGGTAATGTTGAAAAAAGTTTACGAACTTATAAAAGAAAAAGGGTATTACATAGTAAATATTGACAGTAATATTATTGCCCAAGCACCTAAAATGATGCCTTATATCCCGAAAATGAAAGAAATTCTGTCACATATTCTTGATATTTCTCCGGATAATCTTTCTATAAAAGCAAAAACAAAAGAAAAAATGGATGCAGTCGGGCAAAAATTAGCGATAGAGGCTAGTGCCGTTATTCTTTTAGAGAAATGTATGAAAAAAATGTACTAATTAAAAGGGATTTTTACACAAAATTCCGTTTTTACGTTTTCTTCACTTTTAACAGTGATTTCTCCACCATGAGCCTGAGCTATTTGCTGTGATAAATATAAACCTAAGCCGGTACCGACTTTGCGCAATTTTTTGGCGGCTGAATAATATTTATTAAAAATCATTTTAATTTCTTCTTGCGAAATTCCCTGACCATAATCTGTAACACAAATTGTAGCAAAATCCGGCATTGTACCAACTGTAACCTCAATAGCTTTTTTGCTCTGGCTATGATTTATAGCGTTAAAAATAAGGTTTTTAACTACGCGTGCAAGCTGCATAGAATCCGCATTTACTTTAGGGTTTTCATTGTCTTGATTAAAAATAATTTCCATGCCTGCATCCGCAGCTATTGTATTCATTTCATTTACAACATCCTGGACAAAAGAATTTAAACTCAAATTTTCTTTTACAAGTTCAATTCCGCGTTCTTTTATTTTGTATGTTTCAAGCAATATTTGCACTAAATCCAAAAGTTCTGTATTTGAGGATTTCATACTATGCAAAGCAAATTCCTGTTTTTCCGAAATATCACCGAATTTACGCGCTAAAAATAAATCAATCATATTGGCTGCTGCAATAATCGGAACTTTTAAGTCATGAGTAAGAGTTGCAACAAAATCTTCTTTTAAAGTTGAAATTTCTTTTTCTGTTGTAATATCCTTGATTATAACAACATATCGTTTTTTCTCTACAGATGTCAATGGCTGAGAATTTAAAATAAAATTGTTCGCTGGAGAGTGTTTGATAAAAACTTCCATATTCTCAATATTTTCTATATTTTTTTCATCTTGAGGAAGCTGAATGAATTCAAATATGTTTTTACCAATAATATCTTTACCGCGTTTAATTCCGAACCATTTAAGAATTTTAGGGGTCGCTCTGAGAATTTCAAATTTGTCATTAATAATCAAAATACCGTCAGATAGAGAATTAATCACAGATTCAAGTAATCTGTTTTGTTTCATAAGCTCTGATTGATATTCAACAATCATTTTTTCTCTGTCATTTAGTGTTTCAACCATACGGTTAATACTGTCTGTAACATTCTGGTAAGTAGAATGTTCTTCGAGTTTTGTTGTCAAATCCCCATACCGAACTGAATCCGCCGTAGTTGTAACTTTTCCGAGATAATCATTAATTTTTGACCAACGCTTATTAGTTTTTCTGGTTATAAAAAATAAGCATATAAATACAATTATTAATCCGATATTTATAATATAAAAATATGAAACCATATATTATTTTTCTCTGGTTCTCTCAACTTATGTTATAATTATAACATTAAAATCCAAAAACGGGAGTAAAAATTGTTCAAACGGCTAAAAAATATTTATAACAGTATTAAAAATCTTAATTTTGTAGTTGATAACTACAAAAATGATACTGTTGTACAATCACTGCCTGTTATTGCCTATGTAAACAAAGCAAAGAAATTAATTGAGCAAAATAACTACGATGAAGCGGAAGAAATTCTTCTGGAAGCTCTTGATATAAGCGAAGACTATCTTATTTACAAATATCTTGGCAAAATTCAAGAAAACAGAAGGCAATACAAACCTGCTGTCGGATATTACGAAAAATCCGCACAAATAAACCCCAACGATAAAGAAATCTGGTTACGTCTTGCAATGTGCGAATTGTATTCTGATATGTTCAAAGAAGCAATTCTATCTTTTGAAAAAGCCGATAAAATTACCCCCATGAATACAGATGTTTATACCGGCTGGGGCATGGCATATATGAGATTGAAAAAATATGCACAGGCAAGAGATAAATTTAATATGGCATGTTCTATTAATAAATATAATTACACCGCCATTTTGCTTTCCGCTGTTATGGAAATGCGGCTTGAAGATTACGCAAACGCGGAAGATAAATTGAAATTTTTATCAAAAGTAGCACCTAATGAAACAAGCAATTATGAATATGCCCATTTAAAATTGATTAAAGCAGATTACGAAAACGCTATAATATACGCCAACAAAGCTATAGAAATTAATAAACAAATGCTTCCGGCATACTTTATTCTGGGTGAAACATATTCAATATTGAAAGAATATGAAAATACGCACAATACATTTAAAACAGCTATTGAAAATGATTTGGATTGCGCAACGTTACACTTTGAATGGGGAAAGGCATGTGTAAGATTACTTGAATTTGACAGAGCAAAAGAAGAATTCACAACTGCATTGGGAAAAGATAATAATTTTGTCGAATCTAAAATTGGTATTGCTTTAATAAATTCTTACCACAAAGATTTTTCACTACTTGAAGAATTAAAAGAAAAAAATGCTTCTAATGTTTATATTCAAGAAGCTTCCGGTTTGGAATTTTTTGAACAAGCTAAACACGAAGAAGCCTTAGCGATGTTTAAAAAAGCTTTAAAAACCGATAATAAACAAACCTATAATTATTATCATCTTGCAAATGTTTATAAAATTTTAAATCAGAATGATAAGGCAAAAGATTATTACGAAAAATTTATTGCAGAAAATCCTAATTATATTAAGGGATTGTTAGAATATTCGAAATGGTTAATAAATATTTCAGATTTTGTACAAGCCCAAAGAAAACTTCGCAAAGCACTAAAACTTGAGCCGGACAACACTGAAATACTAAATTTGTTATTTTTTACTCAATACACTATTGCACAAGAGAATGTTTCAGAATATAATATAAAAGAATCCCTAATGATTGCCCAAAAAGCGGAAACCCTCGGGAGATTTGAATATCCTGATAAAAAACAGGAACTTGAAAATATTTTAAAAAATATACAGGGAACAAAATAAATTGAAGAAGATAATTGTACAAAAGTTCGGCGGTACATCCGTTGCAGATACAGAACGCATCAAACATGTTGCACAAGTTGTTGTAAAAGAAAAAAATAACGGCAATGATGTTGTTGTGGTGGTTTCTGCAATGGGACATACTACAGACCATCTTGTAAAGATGGCACATGAAATTAATTCCCAACCATCTGAACGTGAAATGGATATGCTTTTATCAACAGGTGAATGTGTCTCTATGGCGCTTTTAACAATGGCAATTCAATCTTTAGGATATGACGCAGTGAGCTTTAATGCGGCTCAAGTCGGAATTTATACCGAAAATGTTCACAACAAAGCAAGAATTATTGATATAAAAACAGAAAAACTGAGAAAAAACCTTAATGAAGGCAAAATTATAATAATTGCCGGATTTCAAGGTATAACAGAGGATGGAGAAATAACTACTCTCGGACGCGGAGGTTCAGACACTTCTGCGGTTGCTCTTGCAGCAGCTTTGAATGCTGAAAGATGCGATATTTATACAGACGTAGAAGGTGTTTATACAACAGACCCAAGAGTAGTTCCGAACGCTTCTAAGCTTGATGAGATTTCTTATGAAGAAATGTTAGAACTTGCTCATGCAGGGGCAAACGTTTTACATCCCCGCAGTGTTGAAACAGCAAAACAGCACGAAGTTCCGCTGCGTGTCAGAAGCAGTTTTAAAACTGAAAATTTAGGTACTTTAATTTTAGGAGTTGAAAAAATGGAAATAAATAAACCGGTTGCAGGTGTTGCAGAAGATTCTTCACAAGTAAGAATTGTTGTTTGCGATATCCCTGATACTCCGGGAGAAGCCGCAACATTATTCGGTTCACTGGCAGAAAAAAATGTTTCTGTTGATATGATTATTCAGTCATACGCAAGAAAATCCTCAAATACTAATGATATTGCTTTCACTATCAATAAATCAGACCTGCCGCGTGCACAAGAAGTATTGAATACTGTTAAAGAAAAACTGCAAGCCGGTGATATTAAAATCGATGAAAATATTGCTAAAGTCTCTATTATCGGAGCAGGAATGATAGACAGACCCGGTATTGCTTCCACTATGTTTAAAACTCTGGCAGAATCCGGAATAAATATCCGCATGATTTCCACCAGCGAAATCAAGATTAGCTGCCTTATAAATAAAGAAGATGCGTCAAAAGCCGTAAAAGCTCTACATGATGTATTTAATCTCGGATGTGAAGAAGTTGCGGATGTTAAGGGAACTTTACCTGATTGTTAGAAGAATTAGCAAAATTTTCCATGTTGTGTATTAATATATTCGTACACTAAAAATGGTCTTTGCTTTATGACGGATTTAATTAATACAAAATTATCTGTTAAATTGCCTTATTATACTTTTCAAGGCAAAACATCCATTGTAGAAAAACAAAATCAAATCAATAAAAATAATGATAAAAAATTACTCCTGCCATTAGGATTGCTCGCAGGAGGAGGTTTGCTGATATATCTTGGAATTCGCCGTCCTGATGTAAATTCCGTATTTAAAAAAATAACAAAAGCACACTCAATTGAAATTGAAAAAGAACCTCCGCTTTATTATGAAAAAGTAGAAAAATTAATAAGTGAATTTTTGAATAATTCATTAGAAAAAATATATCAATACAAACAACAAAGATTAAAAGATATATCGGAAAAAGTTGTAAATCCTCAAACAGCTTCAAATGTAAAAGATATTATTACAAAACAAAATGAAGCTTTTAGCGCAATTGATTTCCACCTTAATCCTAACAGACAATTTGGAGCCAATGAATTCGACAGATATTATGTCCAAATGTCCTCAGATTTACTTAAAATTAGAGATAAATTAGCAGCAGAACGTTATCAAAGCAAATTGAAAATGAATGACCAAATTCAAATAAATTCATCACAAGAATTTATAAATTCTGTTGGCCTGAAAAAGTACAATGATGCACTTGCAAAAGCACAAATTACCTTAAAAGAAAATATTGAACAATTATTAAATGAAATGAATGCTTACACTGATAAAAAAATTAATTATTCAGTGAATTTCCAATCTAAAGTCATGACAAATATTATTACTGAAATAAGAGATTTGCTCGTAGAAACAAAAGGAAATATTATAACATCTTCTTTTAACAAAATGAGTGAATTCCTTAATTTAAAGAATTTTAAACCATCTTACAATAAAACAATTACAATTAAAAACTTTAAACAACTCACTGAACAAGAGCTTAATCCGATAAAACTTTCTAATGAATTAGAAGAAATGTTTGAAGGTAACATCTATATCAAAGCTATAAAAGACATCGACTTTAATACTGTTAGTAAATCTAAACTGGAACAGATTTTTGCCCAAACAAAATCTATCGGAAACATTCGTGATATAAAGTTTATGATTGACAGAATAAGATTGCTAAACGAAGCACAAAAATCTCAAGGAATAAATAACGAAAAAATTTACAAAAACACAATTGCAAAACTTGAATATTTATATGTCAAACTAAAAAATATCGGAGAACAAGAATTTCTTACACATTGTAATCAAAAATTTTCCACCATGTCAAAAGAACAATTTAAAGCAAAAATATATGCAATGAATAAGATTTCACGCGCTCTCGGGTATCATACATTAACACAGGCAAATCGTAATTTTATCAGAAAATATCCTAATTATTCCAAAACACAATTCAAAAAATCCGCAGAACTAATATATACATATCCTGAAGATTTTTTTATGTAAGTAGCATCCGAAATTTTTACAATGATTTCTCCTTAATTTGTACTATTGAAATTATAAAAGTTATGTAGTTTAATAATATTACGGGCAAAATCTGCAAAGTACAGTTTAATCAGGAATAAGAAACATGCTGACAATTACTAAAACGCAGGAAGACGGAACTTTAAAAACACTTGGCTTAAACGAAGCCGTTTCCGGTTCATGGTTTAATCTAATCAACCCTACACGTGATGAAATTCAACAGGTGTCTCTTGTTCTGGGATTAGATGAAAGCTTTTTGAACAATTCACTCGACGCGGACGAACTTTCACGTATGGAATTTGAAGATGGCAACCTTTTAGTCATCACAAACGTTCCTATAATGGATGAAGAAGGGAATTTTGATACTTTACCGCTTGGTTTAATATTCACACCGGAAAGCATGATTACTGTATGTTCTCAGGAAAACAAAATTATTGGTTCATTCAATGAGGACACCGCCAAGTTTTTTGATACGCGTAAAAAAGCTAATTTCATGCTCAGCATTTTGTTCCGTGCGGCAAAATTCTATCTCAGATATTTGAATATAATAAATAAACAAACTGAAAATATTGAAGATTCTTTGAGAAAGACAACTCACAACAAAGCTCTGTTTCAGTTGATGGAAATCCAAAAATCACTCGTATATTTCACAACATCACTAAAAGATAACCAACTTGTATTACAAAAACTTCTTAGAATGGTTAATGCAAATGCAGGTAATCTTCAATCTATTCTGAAATTTACGGAAGACGATATTGATATGCTTGAGGACGTAATAATTGAAAACAAGCAGGCATCTGAGATGGTTGAAATGCATAGAACAATTCTTGAAAGCATGATGGATTGTATGGCATCTATTATTAATAACAACTTAAACCTTGTTATGAAATTTTTAGCATCAATTACAATTATTATGTCAATTCCTACGATGATCGGCAGCTTCTGGGGAATGAATGTACCTATGCCTTTTGGCAGTAACAGTTTTGGTTTTTTAATTGTAATTGTAATATCAATACTTGCAACATGTATTGCCGCATTATTCTTTAATCGCAAAGGAATGATGTAATATATTATCTTGTATTGATTTTCAATGAAAAAATATTAAAATAATTATATGCAAAAATTTTTAACACTAATATTAATACTATTTTTATCAACTACTTGTGCTAATGCTGCATTTTGGAACAGAAATAATAACAGCTCAACATCAGGAGCCCAAGCCCCAACTCAATCAACACAACCCCAACAGCAAACCGAAACAACATATCCTGATGATTTAGAAGAAGAAAGTATAACCACAGAAAGTGAAGTCGAAGATATTGATGTTGAACAAATGTACCGTGACATGCCTGTACCGGAATTTAAATATATTCACAACATTGACCCAGAAGAATATCAAGATACTTTGAACTCAACATGGTCACCGTACCCGTTATTTAGGTTAACAGCACCATTGTATTTTAAAAGTATCGCAATTCAACCAGGTTACTATCTTTTGACCCCGCGCGAACACGAAGGGAAATGGTATATCCTTTTTAAAGAAGCAGGAAAAGTGCAATACATTGTTCCTTGTTACAAAAAAGAAATGGTTCCGATGGATTTTTATAAAAATAATCTTCCACAAATCAAACTAACTAAAGCTCAGCTCATTCGTGAAAAAACTCTAAAATTTATCGGCGAACACATTAAATCATCTAAACGTGAACCAATTCCTGATACATTTTTAGAAGCAGAAGATTTGGATAATAATTTTATTACGGTAACCGTATATTGGGGAAGTTATCGTTATTATCTGGTCTTAAGAACTATACAATTATAGTTTGTTTTTCAGTATAAATTATAATAAAATTATGTTATAATTTATTAAGGAGGAAAAATGAGATTTTTTATAACAATTATAATAACAATTACTGTTTTGCTTTCTGGTTTGAGTGCGCAAGCAATTGGTAAGAAAAAAACTGCTTCTGCCCCAACACCTGCAATTAGCACAGAATTTAGTGAACAAACAATTACGGACAATATTAAACCCGTAAAAGAAAAGAAAGTTAAAACTAAAAAAATAAAACCTCAAAAAACAGATAATAATGAAATTTCAACCCCCGAAACCAATGAAAATATCAAGCCGGTGAAAGAAAAAAAAGCTAAAAAAAATAAAAAAGAAAATACAGAAAAAACATCTCAATCCATGCCACAGATGACAGATAAACAAAAAAGAGAAATTGAGTATGTACAGGATTATTATAATTCGGCAGTAAAAAATCGTTCAAAACTTTCAATGTATATGAATCCTAATTTGGATGTTCGCGAAGTTCGCTCAAGCCATATTCTTGTGAAAAAACGCTCAGATGCCGTACAAATCCGTAAAGACATTATGGATGGCACAATAACATTTGAAGAAGCGGCCCGCCAATATTCATTATGCCCATCAGCAATGTATGGGGGCGACTTAGGATTTTTTGACCGCAAGAAAATGGAACAGCAATTTGCAGATACAGCATTTGACTTAAATATAGGTGAAATTTCACAACCTGTAGGTACAAAGTTTGGCTGGCATATAATCAAAACTACTGACAAGAGGTAATGTTTGACAATTAGATATATTTATGTAAAAATCAAAATGCACAAGCCACAGCAACAATATAATGATGGCAAGGTAGCTCAGCTGGCTAGAGCGTTCGGCTCATACCCGTACAGTCAGAATAAAGACTACAAAGCCAAATAACTTGATACTAAAGAGTTTTAAGGTTATCAAAAAATTAAATAAAAACAAATTGTTGCAAAATTGTTGCAAGTATGT
>CADBQQ010000067.1 GCA_902796825.1 uncultured bacterium | reverse complement strand
TCATTATATCTGGCTTCTAAATATTCGTCATCATCAGAGAGTATGATTGCTTTATCGTAATTTACAAGAGCCGTGTTGTAATGGCCCATAGCATAATCACAAAGTCCGATATATTCATAAATTTTTGAAGTTTGTATATTATCTAAAAGACTTGTAAATAAATCTCTTGCTTCCTGATATTTTCCCTCTTTATATAGAATTTTTGCTTTATCAAAGAGATATTCAGGACAACGATTTATTTGAAGTGCTCTATTGTTATCGGCTTTTGAAGCATTAAGCATTCCCAATTGAAATTCCGCTCTTGATTTTACCGCATAAGCCAAATCATCATTAGGATTAAAAGTTAAATATTTATCTAACGGGTTTAAAACCGAATTATAACGTCCTATTTCATACAATAAAACCCCTGTTGAAAGATATGCCGGAGCAAAATCCGATTTAGCTGATGTTGAAGAATTATAAGCATCCAGTGCTTTTTGATATTGATGCTTATCTCTATAAAAATTGCCAAGATAATAATAAGCAAGATATGAGTTTTGTCCTTGAGCAGCTTGATTTAATGTATTTAATTCCGCAGCATCATCTCCAAGACGTTTATATTCCATAGCTTGCTTTATCAAAGGATTTACGTTATCCAAAAAAGATTTTTTATCTTTTGAAATCACATGAGCCAATCCTCGCTTTAAATCCGCAGCCCTTTGATTTGATGGATTTTTTGCAAGGACTTTATCCAGATATTGCATCGCAGAAGAATAATCCCCCACAACACAATAGTTTGAAGCAATATCAAGATAATCATCCTCCAATTCGTCTGCAAATACCGGAAGATAAGACAACATTGATATTAAAATTAAAGTTAATATTTTTTTCATACCTTGATTATATCACAAATTTGCACACACATTTTGCTATATAACATTCAAAGGTGGGTTTGCTTTTTGCGCCTCTACCCTTTCCTTTATTGCTCCAATCGGTTCATAATAAGGTGAAACCGTCATAACTTGTGCCGCTATATCAGGATAATAATATATAAATCTCAATTCGCTTGTTGTTAACGGCTTTTGAGTATGAACATTCGCATAACGAACAAGTTCCAAGATATTACGCGCTTCGTGTTCATCTTTAAATTCAAGTTCTAAGTTATTATAAACGTTTCTAAATCCTTTAATCCCGCCGTATTCACCTGTTGTAATCATACGTCCGGTTTCAATAATTTCCGGTTCACCTCGTCCAAGTTCTTCGAAATCATACAATTCATAATTCCTTCTATCTTTTAATGCTCCGTCTGCGTGAATACCTGATTCGTGCGCAAATGCATTATCTCCTACAGCCGGCTGATTCATAGGAATTGGAATTCCAAAAGCATACGCAGTATATTTTGCTATTTGCCAAGCTTTATCAAGATTTATATTTTCATCAATTTTATATTTTCCTCTAAAACCTGCCGACTTTAAACAAGCTAACAAGCAAGAAACCAAATCTGCATTTCCGGCTCTTTCTCCCATTCCGTTAATTGCTGTATTTATATATGCATCAACACCGGCATCAATCGCAGCTCTCGCCCCCATTACAGAACAAGCAACCGCCATACCTAAATCGTTATGAAAATGCAATTCAACAGGCATTTTGGCTGCTTTTGCAATTTTATAAATCCTGTCATAAGTTGTCTGCGGATCTTCAAAGCCAAGAGTATCGCAATATCTGAAACGTTTTGCGCCTGAATTTTTAGCCTCTTTTGCATATTTTATAAGATAATCTATATCACTTCTTGAAGCATCTTCAGCATTAACTCCGACAATTTTTGCACCTTTATCGACAGCACATTCCACTGCTTCTTTTGTCATTTTTATAATATCATCTGGTGTTTTTTTACCTAAATATTTACCGTTAATCATCTGTTCGGAAGTAGATTGAGACAAATTAACATATTTCAATTCCGGAACATTATTAAACGAATCCTCTACATCAGAAGCTATTCCCCGCATCCAGCCTGACAATTTTGTTGTTTTAATTGCACCGCGTTTAACAAGTTCCAAATTTCCGTTTAAATAATTCAATTCGTGCTTAGTTGTAGGAAAACCAAATTCAGATTGCGTAATCCCCATACTATCAAGCATTAAGTTAATAATCGTTTTTTGAAGCTTTGCCAGACCTAATCTTGAAGTCTGTACACCGTCTCTGTTTGTAACATCTACAAAATATATTCTGTTATCTGCCATTTAAAAACACCTTTCTTACAAGCTTTATTATACACAAAATTATATTAAATAACTTGCTTTTTTACATAAATTTAATTACAATTTATATTAAGAACAACTTGGGATTATGAAAAACGATACTCAAATATTAGAAAAAAAAATAAAAAAAGAAATTAAAACAGGAAACGTAAAATCTGCAATAGAATTATGTCAAGCAGGACTTCACAAAGATCCTACAAATGCGGATTTACACTTGCGACTTGGAGATTTATATCTTGCATGGCACCTTGACATTTATTCATCATGTCAGTACATAGATGAAGCGATTACCGAATACCAGATAGCTCTTGAATCTTACATTGATTCCGCAGAAATATATTACAAAATTGGTAAAGCACAGTTTTTCAAAGGAGATTTAGATAAGGCTATTAATTATTTCAACAATGCTGTAAAAAAAGATCCTAAATATGCAAAAGCATACTATATGCTTGCGGAAACTTATACTAAAAAAGCACATTTTCAAGATGCTGAATTAAATGCCAAACTCGCTATAAAATATAACCCTCTTGCAAGCTCATCCGCACATTACTTATTGCATAATTTGTACCAAGTATCTTCTTTCAGAGTGTTAAAAAACAAAATAAAATCTTTTTATGAATACATAATGGCTGCTTTAACCCTGCCTTTTGACATAGAAGCAATAAAACGAGTAAAAGACTCTTTAGCTTATATGAAATTTTTACCAATGTTTGTAAAAGGATTTATTCAAATCCAAACCAAAGGGCTTGAACAAGCAATCACGACATACAATGAAGCCGTAGATAAGGCTCCCGGTTTTGTTCCTCTTTATTGCCTGTTAGGTGATATTTATTCTTCTTTGGGACAATTTGAAAACGCTATTACAGAATACAAAATGGCAATTTGGCTAGACAGTCTGAATATACCTGCATATCGCCACCTTTGCAAAGCCTACGAAGATATGGGCGACTATGACAATGCAGCTGAAACCTATGAAAAACTCATAAAAATTATGCCAAATATGCCTGAATTTCACTCAAATCTTGCAAATATTCTTTATGTCAAAGGAGATATTGATGGCGCGATTTCTCATTTCCAAACAGCCGTAACATTAAATCCTAATAAAGAATGGACAAGCGTTGTTAACCAAACATTGGGTTTTGTTTTTCAAGAAGCAAAAGAAGACCTCAACGCGGCTATTACATCCTACCAAAGTGCATACTTAATGACACCGGAAGACATCGATATTTACGTAAATTTAGGCAGTGCTTTTTATGATAAAGAAGATTATGATAACGCTCTTGCGGTTTACAGAAATGCTCTTGATCTTGACCCCAAAAATGCAAAAATTCACTGCAATCTCGGTTTCTTATACTGGGGAAAAGGCGATACAGACGAAGCCATGCGAGAATACAAATACGCTATAGAATATGATAATAATTATTCAATTGCATATAATAATCTCGGTGTTATATATCTGGATGATCTCGGCAAAGTTCAGGAAGCAATGGAAATGTTTGAAAAAGCAGTAGAATGTAACCCGAATTATGCACTTGCTCATTTTAATCTTGCCCGCTCAATTGCTATAACAGGGGACAAAATTCAAGCCGCAAAACTTTATCAAGTTGCACAAGACGTTAACAATATTACAAACGAAATTGATCCGCAAGATATTATTGATAAAATTAATGCATTGTTTGACTAATTATCTTTACAAAAATTAATGAAGAAATTATTAACATGGAAATATTATTAATCGTATTAGCTGAGTAATTGGTATAATAGTTTCGTTAG
>CADBQQ010000066.1 GCA_902796825.1 uncultured bacterium | reverse complement strand
TGAACGGTTTTTCATAACATCAATCAATGCAGGAACTGCTTTTGTATCATTCAATTTGCCTAATGAAGTTACTGCGTAAATCCTTACGTTTACCCATTCATCATAAAGCATATTAATTACTTTATCTACAGCTTTTTTGTTTCCGATTTCACCCAAAGCTCTTGTAGCATCACATCTTACATTAACTTTTTCGTGATCTAAAGATTCCATCAGCGCGTCAGTTGCAACATCACCAATTTCAATCAAGGCATCTGTTGCAGTAATACAAACCTGCGGATTTTCATCATTTAAGGCTTCAACAAGCGGTTCAACTACAATAGCGCCGCCTAATCTTCCCAAAGCTCTTGCCGCACGAACTCTAACGTCAACGTTTCTGTCTTCACGTAAAGATTCGATTAAATGCAAAGTTGCTTTAGAATCGCCCAACTCGCCAAGCGCTCTTGCTGCATATAAACGAACAGAACCGTTTTTGTCATTTTTCAAAACATCAATTAAAGGTTCAACTGCTTTAGAATCGCCCATTTCACCTAAAACACGCGCAGCGTTGTATCTGACTTTTTCTGAATTGCTTGTTTGTAAATCGTTCAACAATTCATCAAATGTTTTCTTAACTTGCTTTTTCTTACTACTGTTCACACTAATTGTCATTATTTTCCTCCGACACAACAATAAATATTCACACTACCTTACTTTTATATAAAGATTTTTTTGCGAATATTATTGCCTTTTTTGTATTATTTTTGTTAACTTTGTTTACAATTCATATTGATAAGTTGTAATTTTCCTGTCACTGAGTGGTTTCAGCAGTCAGGAATTTAATTAAGGGTAACTCTGACACTTATTCATTCAGTAACTTTATTTTAACACATTTTTCAAATGATTTCATCAATTATATAAATTATTTTACAAATTTTTGTAATTGTTTTTATAAAGATAAACGTAATTGAGCAATAAATTAAAACTTATGTTAATAATTCTTAATATTATACTACTGGCAGTTGAGAGTAATAATAAATTCTGTACCTTTGCCAACTTCACTGTTTACAACAATTTTACCGTTATGTTTGTCTATTATTTTCTGGCTGATTGCCAACCCTAAACCGGTACCTACTCCTACACCTTTTGTTGTAAATCCTGCCGTAAAAATTTTATCTAAATTCTCTTTTGCTATGCCGCAGCCATTATCTTTGAATTTGATAACAAGGCTGTCATTTTTAAACTCTGTTGTAATTACAATTTTACCCTCGTTTTCAATTGCTTGACAAGCATTAATTAAAATATTGGTGAAAACTTGATTAAGCATATTCGGATAGCATTTTATAAGCGGAATATCTCCGTAATTCTTTTCAATTTCTATTTTATTCTTTGTTTCGTGCCTTATTAAATCAAGTGTAAGATCAATCTCTTTATTAATATTAGCTTCTTGAAGTTCTGCTTCATCCAAGCGCACAAATTTTTTGAGGGAAACAACAATTTTACTGATACGCTTGATGGCTTCCGAGTCAATTGAATTGATTTGGGTAAACATATCTTTTAATTCCGGCTGATCAAGTTGTGTTATAAGTTTACTCAAAATTTCATTGTTTGATTTAATCGATGCAACCGGAGTATTGATTTCATGTGCAATTCCCGCCACCAATTGACCGAGAGATGCCATTTTCTCTGAATTAATCAATTGAAGTTGTGTAGCTTTTAGTTCTTCCAGTGTTTGTTTTAATTCTTTTACGTTTTCAGCATTTTTTTTGTAAAGTTCAGCTCTGATTAGCGCGTTACCAAGCTGAGAAGATACCGCATCAAGAATTTCAAGCTCTTCATTTAATTCACGTTTTTGATAGCTTAACAAAACAAGAACACCAATCATTTTTTGAAGATGAAATATCGGAACAATTACTCTTAAAACAGATTGTTTGAACGGTTCAGCTCCAAGATATTCCGAAAGTGAGTAGCTTGTAGAAACTTCACGTTTACGAAGTTTGTCCATAACACTATTATCAAAAGTAATTATATTGCCTGTATAGTTGAAATCTTCTCCGTATGTTTGTTGTATTTCAAATCCTACTTTTCCAGAAGACGCATAATAAGCCTTAAAGCAGCCGAACATCATTGAAAGTTCTCGCAATACCGAGTGCAAAATTATCGAAATATCCATAGATTCTCTTATGATGTTTGAAACTTTATTAATCAATGCAATCCTAAAAGCCTGTGATTGCGCTCTTTGCCTGATTTCTCGTAATTCTTCGTTTTCCTGCTGTAATTCTTCGAGTTTACTTTTATATTTAATCTGTTCTTTTTCATTGTCCTGCAATAAAATTTCCGAACTTACATCTGTCAAAAATATAATTGTATAATCTCCGCGTTTTACTGATGTAAGATCATAATAAGAAATATCTCCTTGCAGTGTTGCATAAGAAACCCTTGCAAAAAAATTCTGCTTAGAAATAATTGCCTGAAATATAGGAGAATATAAATCAATATTTTCGCTATCAATAGGACACATTTCAAAATTCATTTTATGAGCAAATTTACGGATATTTGTAAATTGCGAAAATTTACGACAGAAAGTGTTGTTTTTAAAAACAACATCCTCATATCCTTTTATTACAATAACCGGATCTCTGTATTGATTAAAAAAATCAAACTTCTTCATATATAAATTATATGCCAACAGCCAATTTAAGGCAACTTGTAGACTTATTTAGCTTTTAATGATAAAATATTTTCAAAAGGAGAATATAATGAAAGAATTAAATAAATTTAAAATTATAACAGTTGTATTTTTATGCTTGTTTCTTTTTACTGTCGGAATAATTTATTCGAATACTAAAGAAATGGTAGAAAATAACTCTAATTCAAAATTTGAAAATCAAAAAATTGAACATAAAAAAGATTTTAGCATTGAACAAAAAAATGTTAAAAACAATTCTTCAAATATTCAAATTTTAAATGACAGATTAAATGAATTAACAAAGCGTGTTGATAATATAGACAATCCAAACAGTGAAATGAATTGTAAAATTCGCGGTGTAATGGGAGCAGATGGTCTGGAGCAGTTATCCGAAGAAGCATCCCTGTCCGAAGCTAAAATTAATGGTAAAGAATTAGTCTTAACCTGCTCATTTTCTGTAAGTGAATAGTTGTATGCTCAACCCTCTTGATTTTTTAAATGTATTTTGTATAATCAACTTATAAGGTTAAGGGTTTACAGATTGATTAATCTTAATGTAGTTTAAACCCTTGTTGAGGAAAGAGATACACTCCATAGTAATGGGTCAAACAGATTTTAATTACAAATTTATAAAAGACCATGCCACTGCAGGAAGCTGGCGCAGAGGTTACGAATACCATTTGAAAGATATGGTGTTCGATAATTATCCTGAAAAAAACTTTTATATGGCAAAAGTTAAAGGTAATTTTCAGGACCATTACAAAACAGATTTAATCTTCAAAAAAAATAAAGTCGAAGCACGCTGTAACTGTCCTTTAAAAGAAGAATGGTGCAAGCATGCTGTCGCCGTTGCGTTAAAAGCAATTGATGCCCATGCTTACGAAGATTGGCTGACGGACAAGTTTGGAATGGAATTTGATTTTCCTGATGAAAACACTGTGCTGACTCAACCGCCTGCAGGAAATTATATTTTCCACTTTAATCCAAAACGCAAACCAAATTTCTTCTCTATATTAGTAAGAGAAAGAGAAACCGGCAGAGTTGTGCGTCAGATAGAACCTATTATGCGTGCTGTTATTGATGCACAAAAAAATGATAAAAATTTTGTTCTTAACGACTCTCAAAAAGTTGAATTGCTTATATTCCAACAGTTATTAAAAATTTCCCGTCAAGACAAGCGTGCAGGTTGGTATGATGTTCAAATTGCGAAATTTGCGCCTTTATTTGCACTTTTGTCAAAAGCTGACGAGGTTCTTGATGAAAAAACTAAAGAGCGGTTAAAATTTACTGATAAAGAATGGAAACTTGTTCTAAATGTTAATTTGTCTGCTACAGCAGGTAATTTATTATTATCATTGGAATGGCAAAGACCGGATAGTGATGATGTTTATCCGTTTGAAGAAGTTCGATATTTTTCAAGACAACTTAAATGGGGTCGCTATAAAAATATTATTTTCCCAACTAACGTTGCCGTTCAATCTGTTCCGCAAAATATAACCAAAGCATCTTTTACCGATTTGAAAGATGCAGAGTGCGGCAAGTTTATTTATGAAGATTTACCAAAACTTCGGGAAGTTATGGACGTCAATGTAGACGAAAAAATATCTAAATTAATGCTTGAAGAACGTCCTCCGATTAACGTTGTAACAATGGGAATTGATTATGATCAGAGTTTGAAAGCTTCTTTAGACTTTGATTATGATGGGGTAAGAGTTCCATATTCTAAAACGACAAGTGAAAAAGTACCTTATGTCACGGTCAAAAAAGCTGACGAAGATATTATTTACTGGATTAAACGTAACATTAAGCACGAAAATGAAGCTTATGCAATGCTTCTGGCTTGCAAATTTGTTCCTATGCAGACAAATAACCTAGCGTTAGAAAAAGAAAACGCAATAGATTTTTACAATTATTATTTGAAACAAGCCGGAGAGGGATGGAAATTTGAAGAAAAAGACGATATGTCTTTCTTCAAATTAATGGATTCTCCTTTCAGATTGTGTGCAAAAATAGACTTTTCTGATGAACAGCCTGACAGTTTTGATTTGCAGATTTACGGCCAGGCAGGGGAAGAAATTATTGATTTTAATGAAATCTATGATACCGTGCTGAAAGATGAAAAATATGCACGCATTAGAAGTTTAGGCTTTGTTGAATATCCTGTTCAAAATATTTATGCAATGATGCGTTCGTTTAACTCTTTTGACGTATTCAGAAATGACGAAAACCGATTTACGGTTAAAACGTATCGCGCGGGGCTTATCAATGAACTTAAAAACTTAGGCGTAGAGTTGATTTTGAGTGACAGGTTTAAAGAATTTTGGGAACAGATGTCTACATTTTCCACTTCTGAAAACATGTCACTTCCAAAAGGTATTAAGGCTGATTTCCGTGAATATCAGCTCAAAGGTTTGGGCTGGCTGTGGTTTATGTATAAGTACGGCTTGAACGGAATTCTTGCGGATGATATGGGGCTTGGTAAAACATTGCAGGCGCTTGCTGTTATCCAAAAAGCAAAAGAAGAGGACGGACCTATGCCGACCCTTGTAATTGCACCTACAACAGTTGTTTTTAACTGGGAAAACGAAATCCAAAAATTTGCGCCTGAATTGACTTGTTTAAAATTACAGGGCGGTGAAAGAAAAAATTTCTTTAAAGAAATTCCTAACTATGATGTAGTTATAACAAGCTATGCGCTTGTAAGACGCGATATCGCAAAATTAAAAAATATCGATTTCAGATACATCATTCTTGATGAATCCCAAAATATAAAAAATTCAACTTCTCAAACTGCGCAAGCCGTAAAACAATTGAATTCACAGCACAAGCTTGCACTATCAGGTACTCCGATTGAAAATAAACTTGAAGAATTGTGGTCTGTATTTGACTTCTTAATGCCGGGATTTTTATTCTCAATGGGGGATTTCAATTCTCATTATGTAAATCCGATTATGGAACGTCATGACAAGATTGTTGAAAAACGTTTGAAGCTTCAAATCTATCCGTTTATTTTGCGCCGTATGAAACGTGACGTTGCAAAAGATCTTCCTGATAAAGTGGAAAATATTGCATACTGCGAACTTACAGATGAGCAAAAAGATTTTTATCTGCAAGTCCTTGACAGTACGAAAGAAGAATTGTTCAAATCTATTGAGCAAAACGGTTTGGAAAAAAGCAGACTGTCTATCTTCTCTGCTTTACTCAGAATGCGCCAGATTTGCTGTCACCCTAAACTTTATGATAAAGACAATGTTAAAAATATTATTTCATCCGGTAAATTTGAAAAACTCAAAGTTTTGCTTGAAGAAATTGTTTCAGAAGGTCACAGAATTCTTTTATTCAGCCAGTTTGTTAATATGCTTGATATTATCAAAGAATGGCTTGACAAAGAAGGTATTAAATACGAATACTTGACAGGTAAAACGAAAGACAGAAAAGGCGCTGTCGACAGATTTAACAACGACAATTCTATCCCTATTTTCTTGATTAGTTTGAAAGCCGGCGGTACAGGTTTGAACTTAACCGGAGCTGACTATGTAATACATTACGATCCTTGGTGGAACCCTGCTGTAGAAGATCAAGCAACAGACCGTGCTTATCGTATCGGCCAGACGAAGAAAGTATTTGTTTACAGGTTGATTACGCGCAATACTGTTGAAGAAAAAATTCAAAAACTCAAGACAGTTAAACGCGACCTTGTAGATAGCGTAATTTCTGTAGACAGAAATATTACAAAATCACTTACTATGGACGATATCCGCGAAATATTCTCGGTTGACTAAAGCGTTACAGGCCGGCATTGCATAGCAATGCCGGCCTGTTAAATAACTAATCAACTACGCAAACCGCACTTGAGGGAGTGGAACCATAGCGACTACCGCTCCCCCATTCTGTATACGTACTGTAGAAGCCCAGATTGCGTACGACTTTTTCGGATTCCTCTACCGAGGAAAACAAACGGTTCCAAGACGAACCAAGTCCGGCAAGAGCCTCAGGTAGTTTTGAGCTGTCAATAGATAATGAAGACTTACGACCTGTTGTACCAATTGTTGCACCATAAAGTTCGCTTGCAATATCAGCAAGTTCCTGTTCAGTCGGTAATCTGCCTTGCATGTCTTTACATTTCATTACTGCACCAGCCCAGTAATCAGGGTCAAAATAGCATCCTTTTTCTATCGGATAACCTTTTTCTTTTAGTTCTTCACATTTTGCTTTTGTTACAGGTGTTGGTACTTGCGCAGTTGAGATAAGGTTAACTCCGCCTATCGTTGCAAGTATTGCAGGACCTTTGCTAATACTTATGCCCGCGCTGTTTATTGAAAGTAAGTCTTTACCTAACTTATTAGGTTTTCTTGTTCCGTTTAAATCATAAAGCCCCGCAAAGCATGGACTAAAATCTTTGTCTAATTCTTCCGTATCTACCAAACAATCAAGTTTGTAAGACGCAATTACAACTGTTCCATCGCCAAGAACGAATGAGGCTACATCCTTGAACCCATCATCTTCACTTAAATTAAGCTTAGCAGAAGTGTTTAAATCCTTAACCTCCACAACATCCTCTGTTGTTTCATCTGACATGTACTTGATTTCATCATAAGGTACACAATCTCTCATGTGAGAGCTGTCACATATCTTAGC
>CADBQQ010000065.1 GCA_902796825.1 uncultured bacterium | reverse complement strand
GGTGCTTATTTAGTATCTAAATCAGAACAGCAAAAAATGATTGATTTGCCGTTCATTGACCCTAAACGCGGAACTGCACATCCTGCAATTGTAGGTCAGAGTGCTGTTAAAATTGCCGAATTATCCGGCTTTGAAATCCCTGAGTACTCAAAAATCTTATTAGTAGAAAGACCTTCTGTTGATTGGGAAGATCCGTTCTCAAGAGAAAAATTATCACCAATTTTGACTATGTACAAAGCTAAGAACTATGAAGAAGCTGCACAAATGGCTTATGAATTAGTTTCTAAAGGTGGTGCAGGTCACACTTCCGTATTATATACAGACCCAAGAACAAGTGAAAGAATTAATCATTATGCAGAATTAATGCCATCTTGCCGTGTACTTATCAATTCACCATCATCACAAGGTGGTATCGGTGATTTATTCAACTTCAAATTAGAACCGTCATTATCTCTTGGTTGCGGTTCTTGGGGTAAAAACGCTATCTCAGGTAATATCGGGGTAGAAAACTTATTAAACTACAAAACAGTTGCTGAAAGGAGAGAAAATATGTTGTGGTTCAAAGTTCCTTCTAAGGTTTACTTCAAAAGAGGCGCTACAGATTTAGCTCTCAGAGAATTGGCAGGTAAAAAACGTGCATTTATCGTTACGGATAGATTTTTATTCAATTCCGGTGCTGTTGATTCAATAACAAAAGTTCTTGATGAAATTGGCATCGACCATGAAATTTTCTTTGACGTAAAACCGGATCCGACTTTGTCAACAATCAGACAAGCAATGGAAATCATTAAACCTTATGAACCTGATGTATTTATCGCATTAGGCGGCGGTTCTCCTATGGATGCTGCTAAAATTATGTGGTTAATGTACGAACAACCTGACACAGATTTCTCTGACATTTCTATGAGATTTATGGATATCAGAAAGAGAATTTGTTCAATTCCTGAATTGGGTAAAAAAGCAACAATGGTTGCTATCCCTACAACATCCGGTACAGGTTCTGAAGTAACACCATTTGCAATTATTACTGATGACGAGTCTCAAGTTAAATACGCGATTGCAGATTACGCTTTAACTCCAAATATGGCAATTATTGATCCGAACTTTGTAGACGGAATGCCAAAAGGTTTGACTGCGGCTTCAGGTATTGACGCTTTAGTTCACGCAACAGAAGCTTATGTTTCTTGTATGGCTACAAACTTTACAAATTCAAATGCTTTAGAAGCTTGCAAATTGGTATTCAGATACTTAGAAAGATCTTGGAGCGAGGGCGCAAATGACCCTATAGCAAGAGAAAAAATGCACTATGCCGCAACAATTGCAGGTATGGCATTTGCAAACTCTTTCTTAGGATTATGCCACTCTATGGCTCACAAATTGGGTGCTATGTTCCACGTTCCTCACGGTGTTGCAAATGCTTTGTTAATCAGACAGGTTATTAAATACAACGCTGTTGATTATCCGCACAAGCAAGCAATTTTCCCTCAATACAAGTTCCCTAACGCAAAAGAAAAATATGCTCAAATCGCTGATGAACTTGGACTTGGCGGAAAAACAAACGAAGAAAAAGTTGAATTATACATTCAAGCAATTGATAAATTGATGAAATCAATTAACTTGCCAAATTCAATTAAAGACTTTGGAGTATCAGAAGAAGATTTCTACGCTAAATTAGATGAAATGGTTGAATTAGCATTTGATGACCAATGCACGGGTGCTAACCCTGCATATCCTTTAATGAGCGATATCAAAGAAATTTATATCGATGCATTTGAAGGTGTTGTAAGAGATTACTATCCTGCAAAATCAGCTAAAAAATCTTCTAAATCTTCTAAATAATTAGAAGAAAATAAAAGAGTAAAAACGGTTAGCGCAATGCTGACCGTTTTTTATTGTCCTTTCGTCTAATGTTTAATTCAACAAAAAAATGAATAATATTAGAAAAAAGAAAGGAAGGTGTATTATGTATACATTAAAAATCATTGCCTATATTCTTGTGATTATCGGTGCAATAAACTGGGGTCTTATAGGTTTTTTCAATTTTGATTTAGTTGCAACAATTTTTGGTGAAATGACGGTATTAACAAGAATTGTCTATGACCTTGTCGGTATTGCCGCAATTTATCTACTGTTTGCACACAGAGATATTTATATTCATTAAAAATGAAAGAGTGCGGCTATATAAATTCCGCACTCTACTTATTTTTATTGATTTTATCAATTTCAGTATTTAAATCTTGAATTTGCATTTCAAGTTTTGTGCGTTCGTCGGTAACTGTATTAAAAGCTTTTTCCAACGTTTGGATTTTTGCCTCCAAAACCTTAACTCTTGAAGCATTTGATTCACCTGAAACCGCACTGCGTTCAAGTTCGCGTTTATAAGCATTTACCCTGTCTTTCTGAACGCCAAGAAATAAAGATAAAATTCCACTTCCTACAAATACGCCCGCAATTAACACAATAAGAGTATAAAATGCGCCGTTAATTAATTCGACTGAATATTCTCCGTTTGAAGCTTTTAAATAATTCACGCTAAATGAAGTATCTGTATTCATAATTGCCAGATACACAATGCCTAATAGTAAAATTATACTTAATATAAAAAATATTTTTTTCATTATGCTCTCCTGTTTCTAAAATAAGAAAGAACTTTTGACAATTTCTCGTCAGGTTCAATCTCAATCTCTATTATCTCCGTTGAAAACGGTTTTGCAAATTTCAAATAATATGACTGCAAAACCTGTTCTTGAGTTTTGACTTTACCTGCCGGCGCACCGTATAAAGTATCATTATAAACCGGATGATGCTTAAAACTTGTATGAACCCTAATTTGGTGCGTTCTTCCCGTAATCAAATCCAATTCAACAAAGGTTGCCTCCGACCCGAAATGTTCAAGAACTTTGAGTTTTGTCACACTCGGACGGCCATCTGAACGAACTTTCATTTTTTTAGGATCTGTATTACTTCTACCGATAGGCTCTGTTATAACATCGTTTTCACGCGGATAATTCCCGACAAGCACGGCATGATATTTCTTTATAATTTCGTGATTTTTTATTAAATTAACCAAATACTCATGTGTTTTGTTGTTTTTCGGAATCATAAGAAGTCCTGATGTATTTCTATCCAGACGGTGAACAATTCCGCGCCTGAATTCTCCGTTAACATCAGATAAATTATCGCCAAATTTATATAATAAAGCATTAACAAGCGTTCCTGATGTTTCTTGAAAAGTCGGATGGGTAAGCATTCCTGACGGCTTATTCACAACCGCCATATTTTCATCCTCCCAAACAATTTCTAATGGAATATTTTCAGGTTTGAGTTTTATAACTTGGTTTTCCACAAGGTTTTCAAACTCAATTTTATCATTTTCACGCAAAATATAAGAAGGCTTTTTTATTTCACCATTTACAACAACTTTGCCGGATTTTATAGCAGATTGAATTTTGGAACGTGAAATTCCGTCATACAACTCTGACAAATAAATATCCAACCTTATATTTTCTACATTTTCATCAACAATCAAAAGCATGTCACTGCCCTTTATAAAGAAGTAATATGGCAATAAGAGCAATTACGCCGATTGTAATGAAAATATCAGCAACATTGAAAATAGGAAAATTAATAAAATTCAGTTGAATATAATCTCTTACAAAACCAAGAACAATTCGTTCATGGCAATTTGCCGCAATTCCTGCACTCAATAAAGATATAAATGAAATCGATATGTAATGAATACTTCTAATATGGTTGTAAACATATAAAAATAACAAAGTAACAGCCACAATTCCGACAATAATGAGAAATTCCCTTGAATTTTCCATAAGGCTGAATGCCGCTCCGGCATTACGCAGATAATGAATTTTAAAAACCGCATTTGAATAATGATGTCCAGAGGTTACATTATCAACAATTAACCTTGACGAAAACAATGCCAAAAATAACCAGAAAATAAAACAAACAATCATATAAAAATATTTACATATTGACGTTTTCAACTTTTTCCTCCTCGAGTTTTATAAAATTATTTTTCGGAACCACATTAACACGCTTCATTACACACGCAAGCCCTGCCATATAGACCCGTACATCATTTTCATCCGACCCTTTACGAACTTTAGAAATTGCAAGAGATGCAATCACATATTCATTAAGATTATCACTATTCGCGGTTATAATTCTTTCCAATGTCTGAGATTGCGGCAAAGCTCGCAAATTACTCGCCGGTGAACCCGATGGGAAAGTAACCGGATCATGATCTATTGAACCTATAATAAATGTATTTTCATCTGCACTAACTTTCAAACTTGTTGTAAAATTTTCACCGGCACTAACCTGATCAGGTGCTTGAATTTCAATATTCATAAATCTTGCGTCGCCATAAAGCAGAGAAGATTCATCTGTTAAATCATTTTCACCTGAAATATACCACTTCCCGTTTTTCTTCTCAAGATAATAAATCCCAGTAGACACTGAATGGATTTCACCGGCAATCGGCTCTGATTCCAAAACATCAGAAATAGTACCCGTTGCAGTTTCTTCAACACTAACAGATGCATAATCACCTTTTATATTAATGTCTTTTATTCTGGTAGTGTATGTTAAATCATCACATTCTTTCCATGTTTCTTCAATGCTTTTAAAATAAACTTTCTTATCAAATCCGTCACTGCTAATATAATTTTCTGCATATAAAGCATTTAAAGCTGCTAAATCATGCTTATTTGCAAAAGTATTATGCACTTTAATAAGCTCTTTAACCTGCTTTATATCGCGACTAACAGCTTTTTTTTGTTCAAGACGATAACTTTTATCGGAAATTATAGAAGCATTCGCAACACTCGCTGAACCAAAAACAAAAAGTGACGTCAAAACCAAATATAGAACAATCTTCTTCATAAGAATATTATAATGGAAAATTTTTAAAAAAGGAAGATAAAAGACTTAATATTTCTTTAAAAAACGTAAATTCCTTGCCGTAAACGGGTTTATATATATTATAGATACTTTGGCGAGGATTTTATGGAAATTATACTAAAACGAAACAGCGGCGCAGATTTAAGTGCGAGAATTATAAATATTCTGGCAGGTTTTCAATTATCAGCTATTCAAAAAACGTTATCCGACGCATTTGAAAATTTGCCCTCCGATAATCCAATAAATTATGTCGGCGAGTTAAATAAAAATGATGTGATGCATTAAAGGCTTACTATTTATTACTCACTTTTTTATTTTCATGCTATTATATATACTGTTAATAGAAAAGGATTATTATGAGTTTAACAGTATATTTAGGGATAGATGTCGGTTCGGTAACAACAAAATTAGCCGTTGTGGATGAAACAGGCAAATATGTAGACAGCGTAATGTTAAAAACCGCAGGAACACCTGTTGCAGCGGTTCAAACAGGCTTGCAAAAGTTATATGAAAAACGCTTAACTGATTATGAAGTTATGGGTGTCGGTACAACAGGTTCAGGACGTGCGTTAGCAGGTTCTCTTGTTGGTGCGGATGTAGTAAAAAATGAAATAACCGCTCACGCAGTTGCTGCAAGTGTTACTGTTCCGGGAGTTCAAACAATTCTTGAAATCGGAGGTCAGGACAGTAAAATTATCATAATGCGTGATGGTATAGTAACTGATTTTGCAATGAATACGGTTTGTGCAGCCGGCACAGGAAGCTTTTTGGACCATCAGGCGCAAAGATTAAATGTTCCAATTGAAGAATTTGGCGCAACAGCGTTAAAATCAACAAATCCTGCTCGTATTGCAGGGCGCTGCGGAGTTTTTGCTGAAAGTGACCTTATTCACAAACAACAACTCGGATATCCTGTTGAGGACTTATTATACGGGCTTTGTCAGGCACTTGTAAGAAATTATTTAAGTAATTTGGCTCTTGGCAAAGAGTTATTGCCGACATTCTCGTTTCAGGGAGGTGTAGCAACAAACACAGGTATGGTTAAAGCTTTTGAAGAAGCGCTTAACGCAAAAGTTGTAGTTCCGGATCACCATCAGACAATGGGTGCAATCGGAGCGGCAATGCTTGCGATGGAAAACCATCAATATACAGAAACACCGACAAAATTCAAAGGCTGGAATGTCGCAGACATGCATTTTTCTTCAATTACCTGCGCATGTAACGGCTGTTCAAATAATTGCGAAGTTATAACTATCGTAGAAGGTGTTGATGAAGTACAACACGTTGAAAAAATAAAAGACGTTAAAGGCAACATCATAGCACGTTGGGGCGGAACCTGCGGACGTTGGGATATAAGCTAAGGAAGATTTATGGATAATATCGGAAAAAGAACTTCTCTTTTAACAGAACTATCCGGCGGAAATCTTGAATTCGGCAAGGCTTTTGCTTTGACATTAAATGACATGCTGACTCAAAGTGGCCTGAGAAATCCAAAATCCGAAATATTTGAAATCATGCCGCCATCATGGAAAAAACTTTCCGATAAAAAAAATAAAACTTCGGAAGAAAATGCCAAACTTGCTTATGAATTCAATAACGCAATACGTGATTTAGCAAAGTCATACTTGTTCTTTATTGCACGCGAAACCGGTAATCTCACAGGAAAAATAGACTACGCGCAATATGAAACCTATATGATGAAATACCGTTTCGGTCATTACAGCTCAATGAATAAACCGGAATATCTCGCAGAAATTAAGCCAAAAATCCGTAATGCTTTTGACAAAATTTGTTCTCACGGAGAAGAAAAATCTTCTGAAAAATTGATTGACAAAGAAAAAATGGCAGAGTTTCTTTACGCCTTAACAATTGTCAGCAACAGAACAGAAGAAAATGAATTTAACGGATTTAAAATACTCGGAACAATTGACCCGCGTGAGTTTGCAGTAAATGAACATTTCTTGTTTGAAAAAGGAGACAACATGTTTTCTCTCAAACTTAAAATTGCACATAACATGTTAAATAAAAAACAATAGGAGCTTTATTATGAAAAAGATTTTAATTTCTTTAATGTTAACAATATTAATGACCACACCGGTTTGTGCTTTTGAAAATATCGTAAGTCTTGACGATGTTGAAAAACCTGCACAAACAGAGGTAAACGAAAATACAACACAAACTCTTGAAGCAGCTGTAAGTTTTGACTGGCTTGACATAAACCAGGCCCAAAGAGACGAACAAATTGACCATTACAAGAATTTACTATTCCGCGAAAATAGCGAGATTTATTTTACAAAAGACCAATTTAAAGATAAATTTGCAAATTACAAAAAAGACCGTCAGTTTAAACTTCACTACATGCTAACTAATAACGGTGTTCAAGAGGACGAAGATGCAAAATACTGCGCATTTTACTACAAGAAAAATACCCTTGTAATGTATGCCATACAATATAAAACAAATCCGCACAATGCTTATTATTACACCGCATTTGGAAAATTATATTATGTTGACGTAACCTCTGACAAATACCCTCAATTCCCTTACACATCAATGCAATATAATCGTAAAGGTGAATTAAAAAGCGCGATATATTTTGTATCAAAAGATTTGCAATACATGTATGGCGCAGACAAAGAATTTCAAGGCATCTGGTACAAAGACAAAATGTATGACAGAAACGGGAAACAAACACTTACACGCACAAATTGGTAATAATTTTATCCGTAAACTCGCTTGTAGATAAGTTACCGTCAAGATCAACTGTCTTATAACCCTCTGAAAGTGTTTTAAACAACGCTTTTTCAATTTTGTTTGCGTAAATATCTTCTTTGATATATTTCAACATTTCAACAGCTGATAATAATAAAGCTGTCGGATTTGCCTTATTTTGCCCTTTTATATCAGGAGCAGAACCGTGAACCGGCTCAAATACAGCACAATTTTCCCCGATATTAGCACCCTGTGCAACACCAAGACCACCAATCAAACCCGCTGTCAAATCAGAAACAATATCTCCATATAAGTTTGGCAAAACAAGTACATCAAATCTTGTCGGATCTTGCACTAATTGCATACACAGATTATCTACAAGAATTTCGCGAGACATTATTTGCGGATATTCAGATGAAATATTGCGAAAACTTTCCAAAAACAAGCCGTCAGAAAGTTTCATAATATTTGCTTTTGTAACACAACAAACTTCATGCCTGTTATTTTTCACAGCATAATCAAAAGCAAAACGACAAATTCTTTCAGAAGCTTCGCGGGTAATAATTTTGATACTATGCGCAGTATTCTCATCAATTTTTTCTTCAATACCGGCATACAAATCTTCCGTATTTTCACGAACAACAACTAAATCTACATTATCAAATCTTGTTTTTACGCCAGGTAAATTTTTGCAAGGGCGCAAATTCGCATACAAATTAAGTTCTTTACGCAATTGAACATTAACCGAACGAAAACCCTTACCGATTGGAGTTGTTACAGGAGCTTTTAATGCAATACCATTCTTTTTTACAGATTCCAGAACACGCTCAGGAAGCGGTGTGCCCTCTGTTTTAATCACGTCTGAGCCGGCCGTTTGAACATCCCAATCTATTTTAAGCCCTGATGCATCAATTATTTTGACAACACTATCACAAATTTCAGGACCAATACCGTCACCGTTTATTAAAGTTATTCTACGCATAATAAAAACCTCCAGTTGATAGCTTAATTATACTATAAATTGGAGGGATAATAAAATGTAGGGGAAAATAAATTTATAAGTCTTATGAATTAAATGTTTTGAATGAACGGCTGATATTAGCATCCAATGCGCTCTTAACAGAGTTGTATTCTTCTGTTAAAGCTTCGTGTTCTGTTTCAAGCGTTCTTATCTTACTGTCGAATTTCTTTTCTTTTGCCGTAATTTCTTTGGTTTTCTGTTCGTATTCAGCTTCAGCTTTAGCAATAGCGGCTTTATCATCTTCTGTTGTAATATCAGGGCAGGAGGTATAAACTTTTGTTTCCCATTTGATACCTTTTAAATTAACAACATCCGGCTGAGTCAAATCAGGAATTTGGTTTGCTGCTTTGATATATGATGCAGATTCAATAATAACACTGCCTTGAGCCAATGCATCCTGAAGCCATGAAGAACTTGTCAATAAATTTGAGTCTATAACTTGATAATTAAATTTGCTGTTTTCATTTTTTTCGGAAGATTCACCGTTCAATCTGTACCACAAATTTGTGTACCACTGAGCCTTTTGAGAATCTGAATAAGAGTATGTTTCATTTATTGTTTCGTATTTTTCGATTTCTGCACTAAAAGCTGTTGCCTTTTCAAGATATTTCTGATAGTTGTCAAAAGCTTCCTTATTTTCAGCTTTTGCCTGCACTTCAAGCCATGAGTCAAACGTTACACAAGGTTTATATTCGGCATACAAATCGTTTTGATTATCATAAAGAGCAGATATTTCATCTTCCCATGCTTCTTTAGTTTTGCCGCTATCGTCTTTTTTCACACCGTTTACGTCAGTCTTGAAATTTATCTGCAAACATTTAGATAACAAGTTATCATAATCATTGTATGCGATTACATAATCGTTATACTTACCGGTCTTTTCAACACTCCATGCATCTTCTGCACATAATGCTTCATACGTACCATAAATGTATCTGTTATCTTGGTTATTACCACCTTGTGCTTCGTAATATCCATTGTCTTCATCATGTTCAAGTACAGCTTCTCCGTATTTTACACCGGTATTAAAGGTGATATTTTCATAAGTTTTATTTGCATATTTATTCAATATATTTTCCCACTCATCTTTGTAGACCTCATAATTAGTCATTTCTTCTTTAAGTTGAGCAAGTTTTTCTGTCTTCCATGTCTTTTCAATACCGTGTGCGGCTAAAAATTCTTCAAGATTTGAAGCCCCCTCAAAAGCTTCTTTTTCTTCAACTCTTATTAAAAGCTGTCCTGCCGGATTTGATAAAGCATACTGACTCTTTGAATCACCGTATTGGTATAATAAAGCCGCAGTTAAATCTGTATTAATAGGATTGCCCTGAGCATCATAAGTCATAAACATAAGTTTATTAGCATTCAAAGCATTAATATAATCCGCACTAGCCTGTTGAGATTGTGTTGCTAATCTCATCTTTGAATTAGCAATCTTCTGTGCTTCATATTCGTTAGATGTTATTCTTGCTGTCAATGATAATAATCTTGCGTTTGATGACAATCCCATTTCTAACAAAGTTCCTTTCTTATACTCCTATAATCGGCAGTCGTTTTGCATGACTTTAATAATTTATTTAATTTGTAAACTTATGTAACAAAAGTGATATATTCGATAAATAAAAAGTCAATAATTTTTAGAAAAAAGTTTTTATATAAATGTAAGAGATAAATAAAGAAAAAGAATTTTTAAGAAGAGAGGACAACAAAATGGCTACATTGCTGTTATTTTCTGATGCGGTTACAGACACATATAAAAAGACATCTAAAGAAATAAAAGATGTTGATTTTAACAATAAAAAAATCGTGAAAAAAACTTTAACCCAGATGATGAAGCAATCATTTTTTCACGGAGCAAACAGATTTGGAACAAATTTTATAGCATAAGGAACGTTGAAATTAAGGAAATATGGAAAAGGAAATAAGGCGCCGGCGAGTATTCGCCGGCGCCTTATTATTAATAATATTTCCATCTGTTGAATGATGCATTTACTGTAAACATCATATAATATAATTAAAGGGTAGTACCACTTACCTTCGCCCACACACGTATTTAGCTAAGAAATAGGTGGAAAGGAGGTGAGCAGGATGGCAATAATGCAAGTAAAAAGTGCCATCAAGGTACTGATAGCACTTTTACAACTTTTATTGATCATACTTTAAGGGTACTAAGTCAAGCTCCAAGTAATTGATACTTGCTTGGGGCTTGCCCCTATGTATACATTATTTCTGATTTTTTGGAATTTGTCAAGGGTTTAGGTTGAAATACGGCCAGGAACTACAACTCCGCCTTTTAAATTCTTTTTGTAGAATTCTACGTGAGGCTGCAATACGCTATCAAGAACTTCAGGGAATGTTTCGCCTTTCATAATTCTTGTAACAATTTCCTGATAAACCGTAGCGAATGCTCTTAATTGAGTCAACGCTCCCGCAGCTTCAGGTGTAAGCCCCATACCGCTTGTTTGAACTGTTTCCATAAAGAATGCTCCTGTCATTTCATAAGATTTTGACAAAGCTTCAATATAGCTTTGAGCGTTTTCACGACATACCCCATTGTCAGATGGAACTGTCAATGCAAAAACTAATTTGTTTGCAGGGTTGAAATGAGCTTCTGCTGAGTGGTGCATAGCATCAGGAACTTTTGCAACCTGTTTTAATGTATCTTTAACGGATTCATTCTGCATTTGAGCATGCCAATATACAGTATTTTCAAAAATTGAACCCATATACTGATGAACAGAAGCATCAATTCCGTTCAATTTCGCATCTGCCCAGAAAATTCCTTCTTTTAAGGCATCATTTATATCTAAATCAGATGTTAATGATTCAGAAGAAACATTTTGAGCAGAATTCAACATTGAAATCATATCTTCTTTTTTCATACCTGCGTAAGCAAGTGTAAACAATGCGTGATCGTCAAATGCTGAAAATCTTCCGCCAACATCGTCATGAATAAACAAATCACCAATCCATCCGTTTTCGTTAGAAGTTCTTCTAAGTTCAGATTTTTCAGAATTTCCGTCAGTTACTGCGATAAAATGTTTATGAGCGCACGTTGTTGCTTCTTCTTCGGATTTACCTTGAGATTTGTAAGCTTCAATAAGCATATTCAAAACTCTCAAAAATCCGTCTTTTGTCTCAAAAGTTGAACCGGATTTTGAAGCGATAAGATAGTTTGAGGATAAAACATCCCCGCCTAATCTGTACAAAAATCTTTCCCAGCTTGCAGAATCTACATCAGAATAAAATTCGATATCAGTTCTGTTAACATTCAAGCCGTTTATTGATAACATGTGCTCAACAGTATGTTTAGAACCGCCGATACCCATTACACTTAATGTTTTAGCCCCTGTTGCATTTTTTAAATCAGAAGCCATTGAATAAATTTCGTCTACTCTTTTAGCTTGTTCTGACGGTAAATTTACCCAGTTTAAAAATTGTCCGCATTTGTTAGCACGTGAAGAAAATTCACTAACAAATTCGCTAACTTTTGATGAATACTTTCCAAAATCTACACCGGTGAAATGTGTAGTAATACAAGAACTTTTAGTCAACATAATTCCCCTTTCATTTACATTTTACTTTTACAAAAAACATTGTAATACAAACAGGATAAAACTCAAAGGGAATAATGTTTATAAATAGCATTTTCTTTCTTCACCTTCTACTCCGGCATAAAGTTCAACAAACTGTTTTGCAGGTGAAGCGTTTATTTTTTCTAACAAAACTTCTTCTATCTGGAAAAACCCAACTTCTGAAGTCATTTCTATATCAATTTTTATAGGCCGGCGCTCTCCGTGATGAATACCAATCCATTTAATCGCGTTGGCCGAATATTTGTGAATATCGCCGACTTTTGGTGTTGTATTTATCGCAAGCGGAATTCTTGCTCTGCCTTTTGTCATATCACAGCCGTCAGCAATTAATAATACACCGGCTTCTGTTGAATGAATTTTATGAGAGGACATGTGTCCAATAATACATTCTGTAGCCATAGCTCGTATTACTACACGTTTGTGCATATCATCAGGAAACATATACATTAAAGTTCTGTTTATTATAGGCTGAGCAAGCAATGCAGACATTTTTTCATGACTCTGACGGCTGATTGACATCCCTAAATCATGCATTAAACCCGCAAGAATAACAGCACACATACTATCTTCAAACGTGCCGACTTCTTCCTGCTCAAGAGATGTCTTTATTCCAAAATCGTGTAGAATATTCAACATCTTGATTGCATTCCCGACCACCTGACGCATGTGAACAGGGCCGTGATCGTTAAAACCAAGACGTTTTATTGAAACATTGTTAGCATATTCTTGCATTTCCTGCAATTCTTCATCTGCGAATAGATATTCAACAAGTTTTAAGCATACAGGATTATTCTTTAACCTATTTAATATTTTGGTTTCTGTCGTTAATTCTTTTGCTGATTTCATATACTAATATTATAACATGTTTTTTTATTTTTACAAATATACATCAAATGGAGTATGCCCTGAGTATAAAAAATATTTATACTTATATTACCGGAGAGGGGATTTAAAATGTTATCACAAATTGTAAGAAATAATAGTATATCAAGCAAAAATGTTCGTACAAAGGCTTCTAAGTATGTAAGTATTCCAAATTTTAACGAACAATCGGAAGAACTGGAAAAACTCTCCGAATATGTAAAAGAACAAATTAATGAACCGCAAATAAGCGAAGTGAATGAAGATTATATATGCGAAAATCCAAACGAAGTTATTGTGGATTTTTCCGGCGTTTATAAAGAGAAAGAAGAACAATTACCGTTTTTTAAATCTATTCAGGCGCAGTTGCAAGCAATTTACGGATAGTTTTCATGATATAATATTTTCAAAAGGAGAATATTATGTTTCAAGTTTACACAGCAAAAGATAAATCAGAATTGTCAAAGAATTTAATCGGCGAATTTGTAGAATATGATGATGCAATGGATTGCGCAGAACAAGCAATTGAGGGCAAACCTGAACTTCGCTATATTGTAGAAGAAACCAACGGTTGCGTTGACAGCTACGGTGAACTTATTGCAACAGTAGTCGCAGAATCCGATTAATTGCCAAATTTTTCCAACAATTTGACATATTTTTTATAATCCTTGCCCCAAGCATGCATTGAATCAATAACATTACGCAGGCTATAACCAACATCTGTTAATGTGTATTCAACTCGCGGTGGATTTTTAGAGAGTTCCTCTCGAATTAAAAGCCCGTCTTCTTCTAGCTCTTTTAATTTCGCTGACAGAACTTTTTGAGTTATGCCATTTAATGATTTTTTTAATTCATTAAAACGCTTGGTATCCTTCAAAAGCTCTTTGATAATAAGGATTTTCCAGCGACAGCCTATCATTTTTATTGTCGCTTCTACCGGATTTTTAGGCAAATCTTTCAATTTCATAATTACGGTTTCTTTTTGCTACTATAAACAAGTGGTATAATATCACATATTTACTTGCATTACAACAATTTTACATTATAAAAGTTCTTTGAGTTCTTTTGGAGTAATTTTTAATACTTCAACAGAAGCGTATTCGTTTGCAAGTATAAACAAAACTCCGTCACCAACCGCTTTTTTATCTGATAACATTATATTAATAATTCTGTTTTTATCAAAGTTTGGGATTTGCGCAAAACAAAATTTACTAATTAAATCCTCGCATAAAAATTTATATTCTTTATCTATTTTTCCAAGCTTTAAAGATAAATCCAGAACCTTCAAAATTCCTGATATAACGCATTCTCCATGTGTATATTTATTGTAATTAGTAATCGTTTCAACTGCGTGTGCATAAGTATGACCGAAGTTTAAAATCCTGCGTAACCCTGTTTCTTTTTCATCAAGACTTACAACTGATATTTTTAGTTTTATGCAAATTTCAACAAGTTCTTTGAGAGTTAATACATCTTTTGAAAGAATTTTGTCATAATTTTGCGAAAGAAAATTCACAAGTCCGTAATCTTCTTCAGCCTTACAGCTTTTTTCTATTAATGCATATTTTACAACTTCGCCCAGTCCACTTTTGAACTGCCTTTCATCAAGTGATTTCAAAAAATTGATATTTACAAAAACGGCTTTTGGTTGATAAAAAGAACCTATTAAATTTTTACCGAATTTTGTATTTATTGCGGTTTTACCACCAACAGAACTGTCTGTACATGCCAGTAAAGTTGTAGGAACTTGAATAAAATTTATTCCGCGCATATAAGTCGAAGCTGCAAATCCTGCTAAATCACCAACTACACCACCGCCAATTGCGATTATAAAATCCTGCCTTGTCAGTTTTTTAGTAAGTGCAAAATTCAATATTCTTTCATAATTTTTTATATTTTTTTCTTTTTCACCATCTTTTAGAATAAAAATTCTGTCTTTTGAAAAATTTAAAATTTTACCGTACAAATTGTAGACTTTTTGACTAAATACAACTATATAATTATTATTTCCGACAAAATCCAAAATTTTGTTTCCAAGTAAAGTCAAATCATCATGTCCGATATAAATCGGATATGATTTCTGCTGTCCGTTAATTTGTACTGTTAATTCAGACATTTCAGGATTTCCTCCGCAATTTTCTCCGGACTTTTATTATCCGTCAGAACCTTATAATGCGCAAGTTTGTAATGTTTCTCTCTTTTTTCTAACATTGAATGAATTTTGTCAAGAGTTAATTCTTTTAAAATAGGTCTGTCATTTTTTCCTATTAATCTTGAAAAAATGACATCAGCAGATGTTTCAAGATAAAAAACATTTGCATTATTTAACAATAAATTTCTTGTATTATCATCTTCAAAAGCCCCCCCGCCCAATGATATAACAAGATTTTCACCTGAGAGATTTTCTATTGTTCTACGCTCAATACCCCGAAAGTATTTTTCACCTTTGAGGGTAAAAATTTCTGAAACAGAAAGCTTTTCCTGTTTTTCTATTAGAAAATCAACATCTGCAAAGCCGGAATTTAATCTTACTGCAAGTATAGCACCAACCGTAGATTTACCGCTTCCGGACATTCCTGTTAGAACAATATTTTTCATAAGATAATAATATTCTAAAATTGATTTGTCTGCAAGATTGTTGTATTATAAGTCCAAAGAGGATTATTATGATAAAAAAACTGCTTGTAATTTTTTGTTTGATTATATTTATATGCTGCGGATGCACATGGAAAACCGAAAAACCTATCAATGATTTAGATACAATAATAAATCGAGGAGAATTAATCGTCGGAGTAAAAACCGACACATATCCGTTTGGATTTAAAAATGCAAAAGGGAAATTTCTCGGATATGATGTGGAACTTGCAAAACTAATTGCAAGAGGACTTTTAGGGAACGACCAAAAAATAAAATTTGTACCCGTTTCAGCTTATGACAGAATGATAAAACTTGATTCCAAAGAAGTTGATATGATTATAGCGACAATGTCTGTTACTCCGCAAAGACAGCAAATTCTTGACTTTTCAACACCTTATTATACAGCAGGTCAAGCTATACTTGTAAAAAAAGGAAGTAAAATAAAAAATATACATAATCTCAAAGGTAAACGTGTTATTATCGTTTTTGGTTCAACAAGCGAAAGAAGTATAAGAGAAGCTGTTCAAGATGTAGGAATTATCGGTTACAAGACCTATACAGATGCCTATAAAGCTCTCAAACAAAGCAAAGGAGATGCTATCGTGGCCGACGACACAATATTGTATGGCTTTGCTTACAAAGACAATAATGTAGTGCTTTTACCCAAACGATATTCAAAAGAGCCATACGCAATTGCTTTTAGAAAAGGGAACGAATCCAAACAACTAATTAAATCAGTAAACGAAATTATTAATACCGAAACACGTAACGGGAATTTGAAACGTTTACAACAAAAATTCGGACTTAAATAATAAAAAAGGCGCTGAAAAATCAGCACCCAAGAAAGATTGATTATGATGGATGATTAAGTTTACTTTGTTTTCCCCTAATTTTATTCCCCTGTGTCTTTTTCTCTATTTCCCTGTTTTCTTTTCCCTTACATTTATATAAACAATTTTTGTTATAAAAAATTGCTATAATTTATATATACTCCTTAATATTTCTTTACATAATATGTTTTGCTTTTAGATTTAACTCTTTTGCTGTTTCTGACATTACCAGTGCATTGTAGATAGCGGGATTTATTTTACCATTTTTAACTTCTGCATATAGAATAGTCAAAGCACTTTTGGGTGAAAATGCATCTTTATAAACTCTTTTTTCTGTCAATGCAGAATATTTATCTGCAAGATTTAATATTTGCAAATTTATATCGGGCATTGTATCAAATGGATTATGATGATATCGTATTAACTTTAAAACTTCATCATTAACACTTGTATTTTTTAACAACTGATACCCCAATTCCGAATGCAAATCCATGATTTTATGCTCATGAGAATTAAGCACATTCGGTTTATTCAAAATTTCAGGTGGTATTAACACTTTTCCAAAATCGTGCAAAATTGCGCCTTCTTTAAGAGCATACATGTCAACTTGCTGCCTTAAAGCCGGAGGCAAATTCCTTGCAATACCGGCAGAAATTTCTGCGGTTTCTTTTGCATGCCCATTAATTAAATTTTCAAGCTCCTGCATATTTAAACGCGCAGGTATATTATTTTCTGACAAAATCTGTCTTACTTCGGGAGATTGCGCAATCATTTTTTCTATTGCAGGCTGAGCGCATAATTTTAATGGCGAAGTCATATAAAAACTGTCTTTAATTTCAGTTTTTCGACTAACATGCCTGTTATTTGCGTTAATTTTTATATCTGGTTTCAACCCGATTGCATACGGATTTGAACCGAATACATCCATTCCCACTAAATTTTACACACCTTTAATCTACTTACACACTTACGTATAAATATAAAGTTTTTGTTTTTGTCGAAATTGCTTGTTTTCCAAAATTTGTAATGATTTTTAATAATTTTAGTGATAAAATTGTTTTGCTATGAAAGAAATTAAAGATGTATTGATATGCGGAATTGGTGCTGTAGGTGCGATTTATGCCAACAAAATCAATGAATTTAATCCGGAAAATCTCCGTATTTTAGTTGATAAAAACAGGTACGAAAATTACACCAAAAACCCTAAAATATTTAACGGGAAAGTATTAGAATTAAATTATATTCTGCCTGATGACAAAAGTTTCAAAGCAGATTTGATAATAATTGCAACAAAATATGACGGTCTTGAAAGCGCCGCAAACAATATAAAAAATTTTATAAAAGAAGACACAATAATTTTGTCACTTTTAAACGGGGTAACAAGCGAAGAAATTATTGCAAAAAAATATGGCAAAGATCATCTTCTCTATTCATATTTTATCGGACACAGCGCAATGAGAAACGGAAACATAATTAATCACGACGGTGTAGGTAAAATTGTTTTCGGCGGTGTATCAGAAAATGACAAAACAAAAGTACAGCTTTTAAGAGATTTTTTTGACAAAATCGGGATTGAATATACAATTCCTGACGATATTTATCGTTCTTTATGGTTGAAATTTATGTTAAATATCTGTTCAAATCAACCGTCTGCAATTTTTAGAATGACTTTCGGGCAAATGCAAACGAATAAAAAATTCATAAATTTTATGATTGAAATTATGAAAGAAGTTCAAATTTTGGCTCAAAAAGAAGGTGTAAATAATACTGAAACAATGATAGACGAAGCATTAAAAACATTCTACACTATGACACCTGTCGGAAGAACTTCTATGCTGCAAGATGTTGAAGCAGGAAGAAAAACTGAAGTCGAAATGTTTGCAGGTCATATTATAAAACTTGGCGAAAAATACAATATTCCGACGCCATACAACAAAATATTAAAAGAAATGATTGAAATCATTACCGAATAATTAAAAAATAATAAATATTCCTTGTTTATTACATTTGATAATCTATAATAAGAATATATAATATTTTAAGAGGAGAATTCTTATGACAGAAAATAATTCAAATCCGTTCAATGATAACGTGATTTCTGATGAAAATATTGAAAAAGAAGAAACTGAAAATCAAGAAAATGAAAACTCTGATTTACAAAAAAAATATGATGAATTAAACCAGCAATACGTACGTCTGGCTGCTGATTTTGACAATTACAGAAAACGTCAGGCACAAGAACGCGAAAGTCTTGTAAGCTACGGAACAGAGCAAGCTTTAACAAAATTAATTGAAGTATTGGATAATTTTGAACGAGCAAACAAAGCTCTTGAAAATGTTGATGATATTACAAAAGTAAAAGAAAGTTTCGACTTAATTCAAAAACAAGTATTTGAAACATTAACCAAATTAGGCCTTGAAGAAATCAAAGCAATCGGAGAGGAATTCGATCCTAATTTTCACGAAGCCGTAATGCAAACCCCGACAAGTGAACACCCGGAACACACTGTTATTGCGGAATTACGCAAAGGATACAAGATGGGTGACAAAGTGTTAAGACCGACAATGGTAAATGTTGCGGCAGCCGAATAGTTGTAGTATAAATAGTTGGTAGGGAATGTTTAAGAAAAAATGACAGATTATTATGAAATATTAGGAGTGTCAAAAGACGCTTCACAAGATGAAATAAAGTCGGCTTTCAGGAAGAAAGCCCGCGAGTTACACCCCGATGTAAATAAAGCTCCTGATGCGGAGGAAAAATTTAAAGAACTTGGAAAAGCATACGAAACACTTTCTGACGAAAACAAACGTGCAACTTATGACAGGTACGGTGAAGAAGGGCTGAAAAATGCCGGATTTGATACAAACGGACCTTTCGCAGGCGGTTTTGGAGATTTAAATGATATTTTTGAATCATTTTTCGGCTCAGGATTTGGTTTCGGCAGTGGTTTTGGGTTTGGCGGAAGGCCTGCTCCTAATGCACCGCAACGAGGTGATGATTTAAGATATGATATCAAAATCAAATTTGAAGAAGCAGTTTTCGGAGTAAACAAAGAAATAAAATTTGAGCATCTTGAATCTTGTCCTGATTGTCACGGAACAGGGGCACAAGCAGGTACGAGTAAGAAAACATGCCCGCAATGTAAAGGTTCCGGACAAATTAAAACCGTTGCCCGCACACCATTAGGCAACTTTGCACAAATTACAACCTGCCCGAAATGTCACGGCGCAGGACGAATTATAGATAAACCTTGCAAAACCTGCTCAGGTCAAGGACAAATAAATAAAGAAAAGAAAATTGAAATAAAAATTCCGGCAGGTGTAGACAACTTGTCCAAAATGAGAGTATCAGGCGCCGGAGATTGCGGACTCAACGGCGGTTTAAGCGGAGACTTATTTGTTGTAGTTCACGTAGAGCAATCCGACTACTTTAAGCGCGACGGCATAAATGTTTTCACAGAACTTGAAATCTCTCCCGCTCAAGCCGCAATCGGAGATATTGTTAAAATTAAAACACTTGATGGCGAAAGAGAAATTGAAATTCCGGCAGGTTCTCAATATGGCAGTGTCATCAAAATAAAAGGTGCGGGTGTTCCCGTAATCTCCAAGCCGTCACAGCGCGGAGACCATATTGTAGTTTTAAAAATCGCAACACCGGTAAAATTGAGCAACGAAGAAAAGAAATTATATGAAAAATTATATCAATTACAAACGGGCAAAGAACCGCATAAATCAATTATGTCCAAAGTTAAAGGAGCTTTTAAATAGATGATACGCAGGTTGTTTTTTACATTTCTAACTCTTTTATTTACATCAGGAATAACTTTCTCAATGGAAATTCCGAAAGATATTCAAGAATTTGTAAGTCAAACATTCCCGAACACAAATTTTCGTTTTGACGGTGCGATAATTTTACCGGATAACACAATGTACCTTCCCGTTTTTCCTGCAAATCCGCCACAAACAGATGAAGTAAGTATTAAAACAACATACCCTGTAAATGAAACTCTCAAACAAAAACCTGATATGGTAATTTTTAATAACGAATATGTTCTGTTGAAAGTCATAAATTCCAATGGTAAAAAAACAGTTTTAAATATGACAAACCCTCCAAATGAACTCCAATCAGGACTTTTACCGCAAGATATTCTTTTGCCGAAAGGACTTGTAATTCCTGAAAACCTAAAAGGAATTATCGGTGATATTGATGTAACTATCGCGCAAGAAAACGGCTTGAGGATAAACAACACCCGTAATCCTCACAAAAAAACAACACCCATTGAAGAATTAAATAACAAAACATTCTACATTGCTTCCGGCACAAATAAAAATATTCAAGTTGTAAATTCAAACTCCAAAACCGCAGGCTATTCACTTGAACAAGAACACGTAATTAACGATATGAAAAGCTATGACGGCAAATATCTTCTCGTAACTTATTTCGATTCAAAAAAAATGAATGTAATTTCACTTATGGACGAAAAAGTTATCAAAGAAGTAAACTTTGAAGTAAACCCTGAACAAATAATTATAGATAAAGAAAACAAAATAGCATACATTTCTTCAGGATCAAGTTCAAGCATATTCGTTTTGAGTCTTGAAACAATGACTCTAAAAAAACGACTGAAAATTAACGGCTACTGCGAAAAGTTAACACTAAGCCCTGACGGAACAAAAATATTTTACGTAGACAGAAACAAAAATGATATCTGGGCAATTGAACTGGATAACAATTATTTGTTAAGAAATATTGGTAGTTTTCCGAATATATCAAAAATTGCATTTACGAACAACAAAATATATGTGACAAGCCGTACCCAAGCCAGACTTGCAATTGTAGATTATGAAACCCTAAATTTGATGGCAGAACTGGAAGTTTGTGAAAAACCTGTAGATTTATATGCAACAGAAAATGAATTGTATGTTTTGGGCGCATCAGAAGACATTGTAGAAGTTTTAGACACTACAGATGACGTTATTACGGATAAACTTTACCTTGAGACAAATTCTTTTGCAACAAATATTACACCAATAGAAAACACCACAATGATAATGATAACCAATGCGCGTTCCGGAGTATATTCTGTTGTAGACACAGATACAAAAGATATTGCAAAAACCAGCCCTCTGGAAGTTCCCGTGCGCTCAATCGTTGTAATGGATAACGTGAAAACAATTAAGTAATAAAGTAAGTGAAGTGAGTGAAGTGATTAAGGTTAGTAACGGTATTATAAGTACTTTTGATAAAACAACCCAAGATATTTTGATAGAACTTGAAAAAACACAAAAAGAATTCTGGAATATTTCAAGAGTAACGGCCGAATTTTTGTATAATTTAATCGTAGAATCAAAAAGCCAAAATGTGATAGAAGTTGGAACATCCAACGGATATTCAGGGATTTGGATTGCAAAAGCCTTAAAAAAAACAGGCGGAAAACTTACAACTATTGAATTTTATGACAAAAGGCTTGATATCGCAAAAGAAAACTTCGAAAAATGCGGAGTTTCCGATATTATAAAAACAAAAAAAGGCGATGCCGCAACAATTTTAGAATATCTGCCGGATGATTATAAAGTGGATTTTGCCTTTATTGATGCAAACAAAGCTCAATATATTAAATTTTTCCGATTTATAGACCCTCACATGATTAAAGGCGGATATATTGCATGTGATAATATTTTGTCGCATTATAAAAAAGTTATATCGTTTTTGGATGATATCGGAACAAATCCAAACTACGAAAACGTAATTCTCCCTCTGCCCGCAGGGTTATCGCTAGCAAAAAAATTAAAATAAGGAGAAAATTATGAGCGAAAATTGTATCTTTTGTAAAATTATAAACGGTGAATTCGGAACAGAATTTGTTTATGAAACTGAAAACACAGTTGTATTCAAAGACATAAATCCTAAAGCACCAATTCATTTGCTTGTTTGTCCGAAAGTTCACGTACCGTCATTGAATGAACTTGAAGATAAAAACTTGATGGCAGAACTCTTGCAAACAGTAAAAGACGTAACTAAAAAAATCGGTTTAAAATCTTACAGAACACAAATTAATACAGGAAAAGAAGCAGGACAGGAGGTTTTCCACCTGCATATACATATACTGGGAAAATAATGTAAGTTGGGCATTCTTGCCCAACATTTTAGCTTGGGAATTCTATCTCAACAAATAAAGGAGAAAAAGATGAAAAACGGAATAGAAAACGGATACTACCACGAAATAACACCTCAAGGTTTTGGGTTAGTTATAAAAGCAAAAGAAGTTTTATTTTCAGATCAATCACCATTCCAAAAGGTAGAAGTTTTTGACTCAGATTCAATGCTTGGCCGTGTATTAACGCTTGATGATTTGATGATGGTAACAGAAGGTGATGAATATCATTATCACGAAATGATTTCTCATATTCCTATGATGCAGCACCCTTGCCCGAAATCCGTTCTCGTAATCGGAGGAGGCGACGGAGGAACTGTTAGAGAAGTTTTAAAACATAAAACCGTAGAAAAAGTTGTCCTTTGCGAGATAGACGGAATGGTAATTGAAGCTTCAAAAAAATTCTTGCCAACTGTTGCTTGCGCTCTTGATGACCCTAAAGTTGAAATTAAAGTTGAAGATGCAATTGAATTCATTAAAGACAAGAAAGATGAATATGATATTATCTTAATTGATTCAACAGACCCTATGGGACCGGGAGAGGGATTATTTACGGATGAATTTTACACAAATATCAAAAATTCTCTTAAAAAAGGCGGTATAATGGCAGCTCAATCAGAATCTCCAGTTACAAATCACGAAGAAATTAAAAAGATGTACACTCAATTGCACCGAGTATTCCCTATAGTATCAACTTATACATCTAATATGCCTACATATCCTGGGGGTTACTGGGCATGGGCATTTTGTTCAAAAGACGTTAAACCTTTGGAATACTTCAACGACGAACGTGCTAAAGAAATTATTCCAACTTGTAAAATTTATAACAAAGAATATCACAATGCACGTTTCGCATTACCAAACTATTTGAAAGAACTGGTATAAATTTTTTAGCAAAATAAAAAATCCTGTGTTTTATAACTTTTATAAAAGACAGGATTTTATGAATATTTACCCTATATCAAGCAACAATAGTATAAATTTTAACGGAACATGCCATTTTAGGTTTAATCAGGCAGGATTAAACGTTACAGAAATTGACTGGCCAGAAGATTATATATTAAAGAGAACAAAACAACTTGTTAAAGTCTCTGTAAAAAGATTTCCAAAATCAGGTAAAGGCAAACCAAAAGAAGAAATGTCGCTTATGGAAAGAATAATACTTCAAGCACATTATTATGTAAGTTATTTATGGTCTGATGGAAAAAGAGAAGGAACAAACCATATACAGGAAGTAGTTATTAAAAGTCTTGAAGATAGCAGAACAGATGGCAGAGTAATACTTGATGCACAAATGATAGATGGTGAAACCTCGCCTGCAGGTTTTTACTATAAATTAGGATTTAGATTTGCTAACAATCAATATAATAAGATATTAGAAAAATGGTTAAAGAAATCCGGTAAAAAAATTGATGCACCACCTGTAACAGGTACAATGTATTTACCAGAAGAAAATATTGAACATTGCTTAAGATACTAAATTACCACCACAAATCGTATGGACTCATATAATAAGACGGATTTCCCATATAATACATTCTATCCATGTCCATATAATAACGTAATCTTTGCTGACGAATAATCTGCTGCCTTACATAATTATTCTGTCTTTGCTGTTCTAACAGCATTTGAGCCTGCGCCTGAAGTTCCTGCTCCTTATAATACTCATTTTTCTTTGTTTGAATATAATTAACAAAATCTTGATTTAATGAGTTAAAAGCATTTGTTAAATTTTGTCCTGAATATTTTTCAAGATATTTATTTGCCAGAGAAAAATATTCATCCTGTTTTAAAGTAATTTCATTTTGAGTAACATTTGGGGGAAATTGTTTTTTCAAATCACTCCACTTTGGCACTTTTACAAACTGCGTTAATTTAGAAATTTTAGAGTCAATTCTTGCTTGTTCAAGATTTGCAATAATATTATTAATCTCACTTATTTGACTATCTGTTGAAGCAGTATTGCGAGCCGTATACGCATAAACTATTTTTTGATCTTCTGTTAAAGAAGTATTTACAAGCCGTAGCAAATTCGTATAACCGTATTTTTCTTTCAGAAGTTCTTTTGCCAGTTCATTTGCGGATTTTGTATCATTTAATTTTACATACGCATCATATATAAGTTCTTTATCAATGTAAGCCGGTGTTTTCATCTTCTTTTTGTAATCAATAGCTTTTTGATACTGACCGAGATAAAAATAACAATTCGCTATTGAAGAATAAATATAATCCGTTCCGATATTTTCGTAAGCTTTAAAATATTCAAGAGCTTTTGTAAAATTACCGGTATTATAATAAAGAGTTCCGAATGCATAATTTACAATATCTTGCTTAAATACCTGTCCGTATTTATCCATATTTTGAATTTGAACAAGCATTCTCAAAGCTTCGCGATAATTTTTTTTACTCATGCAATAGTTATAATACTGAACATAAGCGGGAAAATAGTTTGGATATTTGTATAAAACTTCGCCCCAATTACCTTTTGATATAAGTTTTTGAACTTTTTTTACATATTTATAATTTTCTTTTTCTGTATCGTTAAGAGTTTTTATAAATTTTCTGTCTTGTTCGTCGGGCAGGGCAATAAAATACATATTTATATTATTTTTATCGATACTGTAAAATTCTAAATATTGATTAAAGGGAAGGATATTCAATTGCTGAACAGGTGTTTGTGAATTTTGCGAATTTACAACAACCGCACTTGCACTCACACTTATTGAACAAAAAACAATTAATCCGATAAAAAATTTTTTCATACAAATTCCTTTTGATTATATTTTATTTAAAACTAAAAAATATACAATAACATAATATTTATTATCGCTATATAACGTAAGTCAGACTTTCAGCCCAACACACTTTTTTATTATTGCCCTCTTTCTTTGTTCGGGC
>CADBQQ010000064.1 GCA_902796825.1 uncultured bacterium | reverse complement strand
TTTAAATGGTCGGGATGACATGATTCGAACATGCGACCCCCTCGTCCCAAGCGAGGTGCGCTACCAAGCTGCGCTACATCCCGTTTTGTCATTCTGAACTTGTTTCAGAATCTGCCTCAAGTCTATTGTATATAAAAAAAAACTATCGTCAAGTGTTTTTCTTTATTTTTCTTTTGCCTTTTAAATTCGCCTATGGTATTATTCATGTATGGTAAGACTTATAAATAAAGACAATATCTTTATTCTTGAGGGGATAGCATGCGCTTTTGTTAATACTCAAAAGTACATGACTTATATCCGACGTTATAACCAGCCGCAAGATGGTTCTTATGTTTATGCCCTCTGGCATGAAAATCAATTTGCTGTATATGGATTACCCAACATAAATAATGTAAATATTTTGATAAGTAATTCTCTTGATGGTCAAGTTGTTGCAAGCGCTGCCGGCAGTTTAGGTTTTAAAATCTGTAGAGGGTCTTCAAGTCGTAAAGGTTCAGTTTCTGCAACTTTGCAAATGATTGAGAAGATGAAGTCAGGTGAAAGTGTTGCAATTATGGTCGATGGTCCTAGAGGTCCTTATCATAAAGTTAAATCGGGTATTGCTGTTTTGTCTAAAGAATCAGGACGTCCTATAGTTCCGGTTCACTGGTATTCAGAGGATATTACGTTTGTAAAATTCCCGTCATGGGACAAAATGCTTTCTCCTGTCGGACCTTGTCGAATTCTGGCTCTATTTGGGGATCCTATTTGTGTTGATGGGAAAATGGAAGAACAAGTTTTGGAAGAAGTAAAGAATGCTTTGTTGGAGCTTGAAAGGATTGCTCCTGACAAATATAAAGAGGCAAAGAAATTAAAATTATGGAACAAAAAACAATAAAAGTTTCATTGCTTCAAATGAATTCAGTTTTAGGGGATGTTGAGGCAAATTGTAATAAAGTTGAAAATATTATCAACAGAGAATTAGTTAATGGTACTGATGTGTTGGTGCTTCCTGAAGTTTGGACTGTAGGTTGGTCATGTTCTCATTTTAGGGCATCTGCACAGACTATTGAAGATAATAAAGTTATAAAATTTTTACGTAATATTGCAATTAAGTTCAAAACAAATATAATTGGCGGAAGTATAATTATTCAAGACGGGGAAAATTATTATAATTCTTGTCCTGTGATTGATAAATATGGAAACTTAATCGCATTATATTCAAAAAATCATCTTTATTCTTATTACGGATGTGATGAGGACAAATATGTAAAATCAGGGGATTTCGGCTTGATTGTTGATTTGAATGGTGTAAAATTCGGGTTATCTATATGCTACGATATACGTTTTCCTGAATTATACAGAGCTTATGCAAAATCAGGCGCGGATGTTTTAGTAAATTGTGCGGCATGGGGTTCTAAAAAGCCTGTTGCATGGGAGATGATGACTAAATCACGTGCAATAGAAAATCAATGTTATATGCTGGCTTTAACCCAGTGCGGTTACATAGAAAATGGTGAATATGATCTTGGAATTTCAAGGATTATTGACTATAAAGGTGAAGAAGTTAAAATAATAAAAGAGATTGAAGGTATTATTACTTCTGAAATTTCTATTAATCAAATGTATGAATTTCGAACAAAATCTCCAACTTTAAATGATATAAAAGATAAATATGAGGTAAAAACTTTATGCGTAAAATAATTCTTATATTTTCGGCAATAATTTTAACTATGCAAAGTGTTTATGCTTCTTCTGTAGATAAAGTAATATCTTTTTTGCATATTAACAAAGGTGCGGTTACTGTTTCGGTAAGAGATGTAAATAACGGTAATGTGGTTTATTCTTTAAATCCAAATACCCCTATGACTCCTGCTTCGACTTTAAAACTTGTAACATTTGCATCTGCTGTCGATACGTTAGGGTTTGATTATGAGTTTTTGACAAAATTATATAAAAGTACAAACAATGATTTGTATTTCGTGCTCTCGGGAGATCCGCTATTAAAGACTTCTGATTTAGAAGCTTTACTTGCAACAGCCAAAGAAAAAAATATTTTAACTCCCAAAAATATTTATATAGATGACTTGCTCTTTGACAGTAATGATTGGGGAGAAGGTTGGCAATGGGATGATGATTTAAATCCATCTATGCCAAAATTTGGGATTTATAACCTTGATAGCAATTTATTAAAAATAGAGATATCTCCAAATGGAGCTTCTACAACCCCTATAATAGCGGTAAAACCATTTTATCCGTTGACTTTTATGAATAATGTTACAACAGATTTAACATCGAATGTAAAAAATATAAAATTTACTCACAATAATAATATTCCGAATGTAATTGATGTATCAGGTACAGTCAGCGGGGCTTTGATTAAATATTTGCCGGTACCGAACTTGAAAAGATATTTTATTCTCAGGTTGGAAAATGCTATTTCTAGTTCAAAGATAGAATATTTTAATAAAATAAAAAATGCGCAATTGCCGGATAAGAATGTCTATTTAGTAGATGAAGTAAGTCATGAAATGAAAGATATTGCAAATCTGGTTTTGAAAAATAGCAATAATATGGCAGCAGAAACAGTTTTTAAAGCCGGAGGAGCTGTCTGGGCAGGGTCGCAAGGTACAATCGAAAATTCGCTGAATATGTTAAACAAATATTTATCAGATATAGGGCTCGATCCAAAATCGGTTACTATTGTGGACGGAAGCGGGGTTTCAAAAAATAATCTTGTTACGGCGGATTTTATGACTAAGTTTTTGAAAGCTGAGTATGGCACAGAAAATTTTGAAGATTATCATAATGCGATGGTTTCTCCCGGCGAGGGGACATTAAAAGACAGAATGCTGTATTTTAAAGATAATTTGAAAGCAAAAACAGGAACATTGTCGGGTATTAGTGCTATAGCCGGTTATATTACGACAAGAAAAGGGCATGTTCTTGCTTTTGATATAATGGTGAATGATTCAAAAGCTTCTGATTATGATAAGAAGAATTTGGAAGAACAAATTTTAAGACAGATTTATATGAATTATTAAAAAAAGAGGTAATGTATGTACGAACCGCAAGTAACGATAATAACACCGACTTATAATGTTGTAGATAATTCTCAGGTTAATGATTTTGATTTGATGATTACAATGCTGGGTAAGCAAACTTATTCTTTTCTGGATTTGCTTGTAATCGATAATAATTCTAAAGACGGAACGGTAGATTTATTAAAAGAATATAAAAATGAGGGCTCTCTTGCTTTTTATTCAGAACCGGATCAAGGAAAATTTGATGCGATTAATAAAGGACTTGTGAGAGCAAAAGGTAAATATGTTGCCTTTTTAAGCTGTGATGATTTCTATCACGATATTAAAGCAATAGAAAATGTTGTAAATTTTATGGAAGAAGAAGAAGCTGATTTTTGTTGTTTTCCGTCATATTGCTGTCAACCTGATGGAAGTGCATTCCTTTTTGAACCGGCAATTTTAAATACTTTTCAGGTCGTTCCATGCCCGAGACAGGCTGTAATTTTTAGAAAGGAAGCATTGCAGGAACTGGGTTATTTTGATGCGAAATTTAAACTTTTAGCTGATTATGATTTGATTATAAGATTGATTTTAAACGGATATGCAGGTGTTCAATGGGGAGATACCCTTGTGACGACAAAATTAGGGGAAAAAGTTAACAGATATACAACTCAAGCAGAAGCTGAATTTAGTCATATATTCCATAAAAATTTCAAAACAATGTACCCTATGAACGAGGAAGTATTAGAGCGTATGGTTAAAATTTCAGAAATACCAAGACCGCTTCTGGATCAGCTTGCTCAGTATTTCCCGGATGAGGAACAGGAAGAATTTTATCAAAGATATGAGAATATGTATAATTTCAGAGTACAAAATTCGTAATAATTTTGCTTTAGTGTAATATTTCAGTTTATAATACATATATAGAATAAAGATAAGAAGGTTAGGGAATATGAGTGAAAAGAAAATAGCAGTGCTTGGCTGCGGGCTTTGGGGCAGAAATGTTGTCCGTAATTTTTATAACTTGAATGCTTTGGGTATGGTTTGCGATTTGGATGAAGAAAACCTTGCAAAAGTAAAAGAGCAGTATCCGGGTATTCCTACAACAAGGGATTACAATGATATTATAAATAACGATAATATTATGGGTGTTGTAGTTGTAACTCCAAGTCATACTCACTTCAAGTTTGTAAAAGCTATGCTTGAGGGCGGTAAGCATGTTTATGTGGAAAAACCAATTTCTACGGTTGCGCAGGAAGCAAGAGATTTGGCCGATTTAGCGGATAGTAAGGGACTTGTGTTAATGGTAGGGCATTTGTTGTTGTACCATCCTGCGGTAAACAGATTGAAGATGCTTGTTGAAGAAGGTGCTTTAGGCGACATTGTATACGCACAAAGCGACAGATTAAATATAAATTACTTCAAAAATGACAGAAGCGTAATGTGGGATTTGGCTCCTCATGATGTATCTATGATTAGCTACGTATTAGGTAAAAATCCAAAACGTGTGATTTCTGCTGTTGGGTGTTCTTCCGATCAAAATGATATTATGGATATCACTCATATTACTCTTGAAATGGAGGGTGGTGCTATTGCACAGATTTCTGATAGCTGGATTACGCCTAAAAAGCATGTTCAATTATTAGTCCGTGGTACTAAGCGTACTGCGATTATGGATGATACTGTCGCTGAACATAAGTTGACAATTTATGATAACTTTAAAGCCGGAAGCGCAGAACAGGTTCAATTGGATTATCTTGAAATTGAACCGTTGAAACTTGAATGTCAACATTTTGTAAGCTGTTGTGAAAGCGGTAAAAAGGCTCGTTCTGATGGAGAAAACGGATTTATTGTAGTAAGTGCTTTGGAGCAGGCTGAAAAAATAATGCTTGGCGATAGGGCTAAAAATCTTGATAATGTAGATTTTGCTCTTTCAAGGTCAAAGAAAGTGTAGGTTTAATTTATGAATATAAAAAACAATTCCGCAAATATTGTGTCAGTAACGAGAATATTCGTGGCTTTTGCTGCAATCGGTCTTTTGTATATAAATACTACAGAGGCATATATTTGGTCTGTAATTTTAACAATTATAGCTTTTTCAATGGATGGAGTTGACGGATATATTGCAAGAAAATTCAATCAATCTTCAGAATGGGGATCTGTGCTTGATATTTTGGGAGACAGAATAGTCGAAGCTTCTTATTGGATTGTGTTTGCTGTGTTGGGTTGGTTACCTGTAATATTTCCATTAATATGTGTAGCAAGAGCTTTTACTACAGATGGAATTAGAAGTGTAGCATTATCTAAAGGTATGACTGCTTTTGGTGAAAAATCGATGCAGTCTACTTCTTGGGGTAAGTTTATATGTGCTTCAAGATTTATGAGAATAAGCTATGCAGTTGCAAAAGTCGCAGCGTTTGTTCTTTTAATATTTGCGTATATTCCTAATCTCGATATTAATATTGCAGATCCTGTAAGAACAATAGCAATAATTCTGGCATGGATTGCTATTATATTTTGTGTAGTCCGCGCTATTCCTGTTGTTGCAGAAAGCGGAAAATTATTTAAATAGTATTATGACAAAATTAAACATTGTTTTATATGAACCGGAAATACCTCAAAATACAGGCAATATAGCCAGGTTATGTGCCTGCTGCGGAGCGGATTTGTATCTGGTGGGGAAATTAGGTTTTTCGTTATCTAGTAAATATACAAAGCGCGCCGGACTTGATTATTGGGATAGTGTTAATATAAATAAAATTGAATCTATGGAAAAATTGTATGAAATGTTTCCGGGCGGCACCTTTTATTATTTGACGACAAAAACCGATAAATTGTACACTGATATCAAGTTTAAAGATGGAGATTTTATCGTATTTGGTCCTGAAACAAGAGGATTGCCCGATAAGTATGTACAGGATGAGAATGCAAGAACTATTCCAATGCGCGAAGGTCAAAGAAGTTTGAATTTATCAAATTCAGTCGCGATAGTAGCGTATGAGGCAGTAAGACAAAATGGAATTTAAATTACCTGAAAGAAAAGAAATATCGCATAAGGGAACTTATGGCAGGGTTTTAAATATAGCGGGAACGGATTTTATGTCCGGTGCGGCTTATTTGTCAAGTGTTTCAGCATTAAAAATCGGATGCGGATATTGTTTTCTATGTACAACAGACGAAGCAAGACTTGCAATTGCTTCTAAAACAAGTAATGTTGTTTTTGTGATTCCGAAAAATCTTGGGGCTTCAATTAAGGAAGCTGATGTTATAGAAATCGGATGCGGACTTGGACAGGGTAATTATGCGCATAAAGTGTTTGATAAATTTTTAAAATATACTAACAGAGATTTGCCGGTTGTTATCGATGCAGACGGGTTAAATATTATTTCGAAAAACCCTGATAAGTTTATAAAAAGCGGATTTAAAAATGTTGTGTTTACCCCTCACCCTATTGAGGCAGCAAGATTACTAAATGTTGACAATGTTTTGAATAATATTGAAGGTGCCGCAAAATTTATTTCAGAAAAATATAATTGTATAACTGTTTTGAAAAATCATAAGACTTTTGTATATTCTCCTGACGGCCGCAGTTATACAAACGAAACCGGAAACAATGCTATGGCAAAAGCCGGTTCAGGAGATGTTTTGACCGGTATGATATCCGGACTTGCGGCACAAGGTATGGACTTATTTGAAGCATCATGTTTGGGAGTCTATTTGCATGGTGCTTGCGGGGATTTGCAAAAGGAAAGGCTTACCGAATATTCTGTTATGGCAGAAGATTTGATAAGCGCAATTCCTGAAGTATTAAAGTTTTATATGAACAATTAGCCGAAGCGAAAATCAATTACTTGAGCGCAATCTTTAGGTTTGGTAAGATTCATAAGAGGGCTTGTAGGGCTAAAGTATTGAGCAACTGTTGCTTTTCTTGTTACCGGAACGAGCATTCCGCTATTTAATCCGTCAGGTCTTAAATATTGATGTACTTTGTTCATAATTACTTTTGTTTCATTTACGTTAATTGTTGGGGTTTTCATGTATTTTCTCCTTTGCTATTTATATTTACTTTATAATTGTTGAATTTATATAAAAAATAGTCCGATAGGGTATGATTTTAATTTTTCATTCCCCTCTCAGACTATTTAAACGTTTAAAAAAATATTTTTTGCTAGTTAACTTTGGATTTGTTCCATAACTTCAAAAGGTTTTTCTGCAACTTTCATTGTTTCTTTTGAAATTATTCCTCTTTTAAGTTCTGTAAAACTTGCTCTTTTAGAACTGAATTTTTCTTTTAAAAATTTGTATGCAACTTTCGGGTCGCATTTAGAACCGCAAGTAAATAAATCAACTGCGGCATATCCTAATTCAGGCCAAGTATGAATAGCCAGATGGCTTTCAGAAATGATTACAACGCCTGAAACTCCGTGCGGATTAAACATGTGAAAACATTTTTGTACAATTGTTGCACCGCATTCTAATGCTGCTTCCATCATGTATTTTTCTACTTTGTCAATACTGTTTAGCATATTCGGATCGCATTCGAAAAATTCGGCGAGTACATGTCTGCCGAGATAAGTTTCGTCTGATTCGGGGTTGTTAAACATATTTACCGGTGAATAAGTCAATTTCTTTTCTTCTCCTTATAAAAATGTATATTTGACACTCATAAATAATATAATAAAAAAAATAAATTTGTTACATTTTTAAATTTTATTTACAAGACTTAATTTTATTATAAAATAATTTTATGAATAATCAAATTTTAGTTGTAGATGATGATATTTCAATCAACGAATTAATAAAGATTAATCTTGAACTTGCCGGGTATAAAGTTTTGCAGGCTTATGACGGGGTGAAGGGTTTTGCTCTTGCAAAACAAGAAGTTCCTTCTCTTGTAGTTCTTGATGTTATGATGCCTGATGTAGATGGATTTACGGTAGCTAAAAGAATTCGTGAAAATTCGGTGACTAAAGATATTCCTATTCTTATGCTGACAGCTTTATCTCAGCTTAATGATAAAGTGAACGGATTTAATATAGGAGTGGACGATTATCTGGTAAAACCGTTTGAAATTGAAGAATTACTTGTGCGGGTGCGTGCTTTATTAAAAAGAACAAATCAAATACCAAAATCAGCATCCGTACGAGATTTGTTAACTCTTGGAGAAATAACGTTACTGCCTGAAAATTATAGTGTTCAAATAAATGATAAAATTGCGAAATTAACACCTATTGAATATGATATTTTTAATATCTTATTCCAAAATCACGGCAATACTGTTTCTTCTTCCAAACTATTAAAAGATGTATGGGGATACTCGGAAGACGATGATGTTGAAACAATAAGGGTGCATATACGACATCTGCGTTCAAAAATTGATAAGATTTCCGGCGGTAAAAAATATATAGAAACAATTTACGGCGGCGGATATAAATTAAACATATAAAAAAACGGTTTCATTCAAATGAAACCGTTTTTTATTACAAATGTATTTTAGACTTAAGCTTCAGCCGGTGCTTCAGCTGTTTCTTCTGAAGCTTTAGCTTCTTCGGCAGCTTTTGCTGCAGCTTCTTCTTCAGCTTGTTTTTTAGCTAAGGCTTTTTTAGATAACTTAACTTTGTCTGATTTTACATAGTTCAAAGTTCCGTCATCTTTGCAATTTTTCAACAGATATTGAACTCTTTCAGTTGGCTGAGCGCCTTTTGAAATCCATTCCAAAGCAGATGCTTTATCGAATTTCATTTCTTTAGATTTTGGATTGTAAAATCCTAATTCTTGTATAGGTCGGCCTTCTCTTTTTGTTGTTGAATTGATAACAATAATTCTGTATGAAGGCTGTTTTTTAGCGCCTAATCTTTTTAATCTGATTTTTAACATTTGTTTTTTCCTTCTTTATTTTGTGTTTTACTTTTCGGTCTGTTCGCCGCCGCTTGCGGACATTCCTCAGTCGGGCTAAAGAGGAATTACCCTGACTGTACTAAAATTAAAACACAAAAAAAAATCTATGCAAGAATATCTTTAAAAAAGGTTAAAATAGATGCAATTTTATGGCGTAAACCTTTATACCCCTTGATTTTATTCTTTTTTGGGGTAAAATTTAACAAGATAGATGTAATTACAAATAAAGAGGATATTAAAAATGAAATCAACAGTAACACAAGGAAATGAAAACATTGTAACAATAAACATTGTAATTCCGGCAAAAGAAGCAGATAGTGCTTATAATACTGCGGCCGGTAAAATTTCTCAATACATTAATGTAAACGGTTTTAGAAAAGGTAAAGCTCCAAGAGCAGTGGTTGAAAGACATGTTGGCGTTGACAGAATTCAGCAGGAAGCTTTGGATACTTTAATGCCAAAATATTTAAATCAAGCATTTTATGACAACAAATTAGATGTTATTTCTCAACCTGTATTAAAAGAATATAAGTTTGAACACGGTAAAGATTTAGAAGTAACTGTTGAAGTTGAAACAAGGCCTGAATTAAAATTAGGTGATTACAAATCATTAAATTTGAAAGCAGAAATTCCGGCAGCAGATGACAAGGCATTTGATAAAGCTTTGGAATCTTTTATGGCGCAGCATGCTTCGACTGAGTTGGTTCTGGACAGACCTTCAAGTGAAACCGACATTGTAACTTTCGATTTTGATGGAACTTGCAATGGTGAAAAAATTCAAGGTGGTTCAGCTAAAGGCTATTCTTTAGATTTAGCTCATTCAAACTTTATTCCGGGATTTGCGGAGCAGCTTGTAGGACATAATATTAAAGACGAATTTGATATTAATGTTACATTCCCACAGCAGTATCATGATGCAAAATTACAAGGACAGCCTGCAACTTTTGCGATTAAAATAAATGAAATTAAACAAAGGGTTATTCCTGAATTGAATGAAGAATTTGTTAAAAAGAATACTCAATTCAAAACAGTGGATGAATTAAAAGCTGATATTCAAAAGTATATCGATTCTCAACGTGAAAACATTAAAAAATCAAGTGCCGAAAATGCAATATTTAAATCTATTGTAGATTCAAGCTCCGTAGAAATTCCGCAAAGAATGATTGATAGAGAAGTCGCTTCCTTAAAAGCCGATTATCAGCAGAGACTTTCTTATCAAGGTATGGACTGGGCTAAATACGTTGAAGCTCAAGGCGGAGAGTCTAAAATGAATGAAACTCTTGTTGAGGATGCAAAAGTTAGAATTAAAAATTCTTTAATTATAGATAAGATTTCTAAAGAAGAAAAAATTTCTGTAGAACAAAAAGATTTTACTGAAAAACTTTCGCAATTGTCTATGGTATATGGATTGGCTCCGGATCAGCTTGTTAAACAGTTTGGGAATAACCCTGAATTTTTGACAACTTTATCTCAACAAGTTATTAATGACAAAGTGAGAGACTTCTTAGTAGAAAATAATAAATTTGAATATGTAGAAGTAAAAGAAAAAGTTGAAGCTTAACAAATAAAATAGTATAATATAAAATATCAGGCGGTATCATGCCGCCTGAATAAATAAGAAAGGGAAGATTATAATGAGTTTTGTACCTGTAGTTATTGAACAATCAAGCAGAGGAGAAAGGTCTTTTGATATTTTTTCAAGACTTCTCAGAGAAAGAATTATATTTTTGGGAACTGAAATTGATGATATGGTTGCCAATCTTGTAGTGGCGCAATTGTTATTACTTGACAGTGAAAACCCTGAAAAAGATATTATGTTATACATAAATTCTCCCGGTGGTAGCGTAACTGCGGGTTTCGCGATTTATGATACGATGCAGCATATCAGAGCAGATGTTTCTACTATCTGTTTAGGTCAGGCTGCAAGTATGGGTGCGTTCTTATTATCTTCAGGTACGAAAGGTAAGAGAATGGCATTGCCTCATTCAAGAGTTCTTATTCACCAACCTTTAGGTGGTGCGCAAGGTCAGGCAACGGATATTGAAATTCAGGCAGCTGAAATTATAAGAATTAAAAAATCTTTGAATGAAATTTTGGCTTCTAATACGGGTCAATCAATCAAAAAGATTGAAAAAGATACTGACAGAGATTATATCATGACTCCTCAAGAAGCCCTTGAGTACGGAATGATAGACAAAGTTATTTCTCGCGATATTATTAAGTAATTGGAGAACATAAATGCCAAAGCATGAAGATGATAAATTGAAATGTTCATTTTGCGGAAAAACGCAGGATCAGGTAAAAAAACTTATTGCGGGTCCTGAGGTTTATATTTGCGATGAATGTGTTGAATTATGCAACGAAATTCTTGATGAAGAATTTTTTGAAGCAAAAGAGAAAGAGGGGAATGTAGAAGCAGACAAAACTGCAAAAGACGAAAAGCCTATTCCTAAACCTCATGAAATTAAAGCTTATCTTGATCAATATATTGTTGGGCAGGACGATGCAAAGAAAGTATTATCTGTTGCGGTTTACAACCATTATAAACGTTTAAAACATAATTCCGGCAAGGATGCGGATGGTGTAGAAATACAAAAATCAAATATTCTTCTTGTCGGTCCTACGGGTTCCGGTAAAACATTGTTGGCTCAAACTTTAGCAAAAATGTTAGATGTGCCTTTTGCTGTAGCAGATGCAACTACTTTAACTGAAGCAGGCTATGTTGGAGATGACGTTGAAAATATTCTTCTACGTCTTTACCAGAATGCTGAATTTGATTCTGCTAAGGCTGAACGCGGTATTATTTATATTGATGAAATCGATAAAATTACCCGAAAATCCGAAAGTACATCAATTACGCGTGATGTATCAGGAGAAGGAGTTCAACAAGCTTTATTAAAAATGATTGAGGGAACTGTTGCTCATGTTCCGCCGCAAGGAGGGAGAAAACATCCTCATCAGGAATATATTGAAGTAGATACTAAGAATATTCTTTTCATTGTGGGCGGTGCATTTGTAGGCTTAGAAAAAATCGTTGATCAGCGTGCAGGAGACGGAAACTCTGTAGGTTTTGGACATAATCCTGTTTCTCAGGCCGAAAAAGAAGCGAATGCAATGAAGCTGTTGAAGAAATTGCAGCCGGAGGACTTATTAAAATTCGGTTTAATTCCTGAATTTATAGGTCGTGTACCTGTTTATGCGGTATTGGATCAATTGAATGAAAAAACATTAAAAATGATTTTAACTGAGCCAAAAGATGCTATTTTAAAACAGTATAAAGAACTTCTAAAAATGGATGGTGTTGATTTAGAATTTGAACCTGAAGCTGTTGAATTAATTGCAAAAGAGGCCATCAAGCGTAAAACAGGTGCCAGAGCATTGCGTTCAATTGTTGAAGAAATAATGTTGGATGTTATGTATGATGTGCCGGCAAAAGAAAATATTGAAAAATTTACAGTTACTGCCGATATGGTTAAAAACCGTAATAATGCAGAAGTTGTTCAACTTCCGACGACGAAAAAAGATGAAAGTATAACAGCATAATATGTGCAAAAATCCCTCTAATGAGGGGTTTTTGTATTTTTAGGGGTATGTGAATGGGAGAAGCAAAAACTTTAATTTTAATTGATGGGCATGCATTGGCATTCAGACAGTATTATGCACTCGAAAGAACCCAAATGCAAACAAAAGACGGTACTCCTACGTGGGCTGTTTATGGATTTTTTAAAGCAATTTTTGATTTGTTAAAAAATAAAGATTTGTGTGTGGATGCAATTGGGGTTGCATTTGATGTCTCTCATCATACTTTTAGAACTGAAAAATATACTGAATATAAAGCTAATCGCGAGGCTATGCCTGATCCTATGCGCATTCAAATGGGATTAATTTATGAGGGGTTAAAGGCATTCAGTATTCCTATTTATACAAAAGAGGGCTTTGAAGCGGATGATGTAATAGGTACGATTTCAAAAAGAGCTTGTGAACTTGGGCATAAAGTTTTGATTTTGACCGGTGATCAGGATTCTTTTCAATTGATAGACAAAGATGGCTGTGTTAAAGTTATTATTCCGTCAAAGGGTGAATTAATTGAATATAATTGGGATAAAGTATATGAAAAACTGGGTGTTTATCCTAATCAGGTTATAGATTATAAAGCGTTGCGCGGAGATACTTCCGATAATATTCCGGGTATTAAAGGAATTGGCGAAAAGACTGCCGTGAAACTGTTGACTGAATTTGAAACTGTAGACAACGTTTTAAATAATGCTGATAAAATTGATGGCAATGCCGTCAGAGAAAAAATTAAAAATGGTGTAGAACAAGCAAAATTAAGTAAATATCTGGCAACGATTATTCGTGATGTTGATATTGATTTCGATTTTGAAAAGACTAATGTCGAATTGCCGAATATACTAAATGTAACTGAATTTTTTCGAAAAATGCAATTTTACAGCTTTTTAAAAAATATTGAAATTATTTTAAAAACGTTTGATAAAGGGGTAAATGAGAATTGTGTTTTGGATAGTCAAAAAACAGAAGAATCTCAAATAGTAATTCCGGAAAGTTCAAACGGGCAGCTTGGGTTATTTGCTCAGGCTGTTCAAGCGGAAATAAATAAAGATGATAATACATGTAAAGCAAAGATAATTACAGATACTCTTGATTTTGAAGAAATGGTTAAAAATCTTTCAAGTAAAAGTGTTATAGCATTAAAACTTTTTGCTGATGTCGAAAATTCTGTAAATTTTGTTTTAAATGGTATTTTACTTGGTATAAGTGATGGTTATCAGTATAAAAATGAGGCCTTGAGTATTGAAGAAAATTCTGAAAATACATCTTTTTATATTCCGCTAAATCATAAGATAGAAAATCAATTAAAGGTCGATTTTGTAATGAATTCATTAAAACCTTTATTTGAAAATAGACAAATTAAAAAAGTTACTCATGATACCAAAACGACTTTAAATATTTTAAAATGTTTTCAGATAAATTTAAGCGATGTTGTTTTTGACACTATGCTTGCAAGTTATATCAAGGATTCAAGTGCTTCAAATGAATTTGATATTCAGTGTATGGAAAGAATAGAACATATTCTTCCTACAATGGTTAGTGATGATAAGAAGAAAAAATTTGTAGATTTTGACATAAATTTTGTTAAAAATTATTGCGGAGAAGTTTGCCAATGCTTGTTTAATCTTGTTAAATATTGGAATGTAAGTCTTGATGATAAAGAGTATAAAATTCTTTATGGTATTGAAATTCCATTGGCTTATGTTCTTGCGGATATGGAAGAAACAGGTGTTTCTATAGATGTTAATTATTTAAAAGAATTAACGAAAGAATTTGACGAACAAACGTATTCTTTGGAAAGAAAAATATATGAGCTTGCACAAGAGCCTTTTAATATAAATTCTCCAAAACAGGTTGCGCATATACTTTTTGAAAAATTGCAGCTAAAAACCGGTAAGCGCGGAAAGGCTAAGAATTCGACAAGTGCAGAGGTGTTGAATAATCTTGCTCAGGAGCATGAGATTGCAGAATTAATTCTTGAATATAGAAAGTATGCAAAGTTAAAATCTACTTATACAGAGGCTCTGCCGGCATTGATTGATAAAAAAGATGGTAGAATACATGGAACCTTCAACCAAACTGTTACTGTGACTGGCCGTTTGTCATCTTCTAATCCGAATTTGCAAAACATCCCTGCAAGGACGGAGGAAGGAAATAAAATCAGGCAGGCATTCGTGCCAAAAGACAGAGAAAATTATTCTATTCTTTCGGCGGATTATTCTCAGATTGAATTACGTTTGCTTGCGCATGTTTCAGAAGATAAAAATCTTATAAATGCCTTTAAATCAGGAATTGATGTCCATACACTTACGGCTTCTAAGGTTTTTGGTGTTCCGGTTGAAGAAGTTACAAAAAACATGCGTATAACTTCCAAAGCAGTAAATTTCGGCATTGTGTATGGTCAGAGTAAGTATGGATTAGCAAAAGCTTTAAAGATAACTGCGGATGAAGCGGGCAGATTTATAGATAAATATTTTGAAACATATCCTGATATAAAAACTTATATGCAAAGCATGATTCAAATAGTTGAAGAACAGGGGTATGTAGAAACTGTTTTGGGGCGCAAACGTTATTTAACAAAAGAAATAAACAGCCCTAATGCTATGATAAGAGAGTTTGCAAAGCGCGCGGCGATAAATCATCCTATGCAAGGTTCAGCTTCAGATCTAATAAAAATTGCAATGATTGATTTTTCTAAAAAATTGAAAGATAACAATTTAAAATCGAAAATGATAATGCAGGTTCATGATGAACTTGTTGTTGAGGTTGAAAATTCTGAAATTGATATTGTCAAAAAGTTTATTTTAGAGTCAATGGAGCAGGGACAGCCGTTGAGAGTTCCGTTGGTTGTAGATATTAATACAGGTGAGACATGGAAAGAATCATAGTTATTTTAATATTATTTTTGTTTGGCTTTAGTACTGTAGGAGCTTGTGCGCAGGATTTGGGTATTAATAAATTAATTTCTGCTCAAAATATTAAGTATCAAGATTGTACAAGGGTTTTTAATACAGATAACGTTACCTTACTACATTTAACGATTGCTTCTATTAATGCAAATCATTTTAAGGTCGACGAAATTCAATCAAAATCCGGGTATATTTTGTTTACGGCAGCAGGGAAACAGTTTTTAGCGGCAGTTTTAAATGTTAATACAAATCAGGGTATGCTTAGAATAACACCGGTTGATGGCAATTATTATTTTCAATTGGGTATTTTAACAAATATTTTTAAATATATAGAGTTAAATTTAAATAAAAAATTAGAATTGATTAATTTAAAATAGGAAATAATTTACAAGCATTTTCGGTTGTTGCGCGATATATTTCTTCTACATTTGTTGCGCGTAATTTTGCTATTTCTTCTGCTACATAAGTTACATAAGCAGATTGGTTTTCTTTTCCTCTGTATGGAACAGGAGTTAAGTACGGATCATCCGTTTCTAATAGCAAGTATTCCAATGGAATATTTGCAGCAACTTCTTTTACTTTGGAGGCGTTTTTGAAAGTGACTACTCCGCCAATTGATATGTAAATCCCGCGTTTTATACATTCTTTTGCAAATTCAATACTTCCTGAAAAACAATGCATTATTGCTTTTGAATTCTTATTGTATTTGTCAAGAATTTCAAGAGTATCTCCAAAAGCTTCGCGGCAATGAATATTTAAAGGCAGTCCGCCCATTTCATTTGCAAATTCGATTTGTTTTATGAAAACTTCTTTTTGTAAATCTTTAAATGATTTATCCCAGTAATAATCCAGTCCTATTTCTCCAATTCCAATAATTTTAGGGTTTGAGCGGATAAGACTTTCCATATCTGTAAGAGTTTTGTCTGTAAAAGTTTTTACTTCTTCCGGAAAAACTCCGATATATCCGTATAAACAGTCGTATTTTTTTATAAATTCGTTAACTTCAAAAATGTCTTGAGCTGTGCTTGATGGTACTATTGCTGTTATATTTTGCTTATTCAAATTTTCAATAGCTGTTTCTATTGGTGTTTCACGCAGCATGTTTACGTGCGAATGAGTATTGATAATCATATTAAAATTATAGTATAATCATTTTATGAATACAAACAAACTAAAACTTTCAATTGCGCATCTTTATCCTAAACATTTAAATTTGTACGGAGACAGAGGAAACGTTATTACTCTTGTAAAACGTTGTGAATGGCGCGGAATTAGTGTTGAATTTGACGAAATTAATATTGGAGATGAAATAGAAGGTCATGATTTGTATTTTATCGGAGGCGGTCAGGATAAACAGCAGGAAGATGTTGCGCAGGAGCTTTATTCACATAAAGATGAGTTAATCGCACAAAGGGATGACGGTGCGGTATTTTTAGGAATTTGCGGGGGATATCAACTTTTTGGCCATTATTATCAACCGCATGACAAAGACAGATTGCAGGGAATTTCACTTATGGATGCTTATACTGTTGCAGGAGATAAGAGATTTATCGGAAACGTTACTGTCAAGACTAATTTCTTAACTCCAAATACTCTTGTAGGCTTTGAAAACCATAGCGGCTTAACTTATCTTGGAGAGGGTGTTGAAGCTTTAGGTGTTGTTTCTGTCGGTAATGGAAATAACGGTAAAGACGGCTTTGAGGGTGCAAGGTTTAAGAACGTCTTTGGAACTTATCTACATGGTTCTTTATTGCCTAAAAATCCTTATTTTGCTGACTATCTGATAAGCTTGGCTCTTGAAAAGAGATATGGTGAAAAAATAAATTTAGAGCCTCTTGACGATACTTTCGAACAAGAAGCTCATAAATCTGTTGTTGGTAAAGCTTATTAATCCACTACGCAGACCGCACGGATACTGGAACCGTAGCGGCGGTCTTAGTTGCGCCGTACAGTACTCGAACTGTCGAAGTACCGGTCGTACGCGGTGTAAGCGTTGCTCTCGCCGGAGGACCACAAACCGTACCAAGACGAACCTAAGCCAGAAAGTGCCTCAGGTATCGCTTCGCCTGAGCCGATTGAACCTGCGCTGTTGATTGAACCTATACTATCGCTTGCACTAAAGCTGCCGCCGCCTTGTTTCCCGCCG
>CADBQQ010000063.1 GCA_902796825.1 uncultured bacterium | reverse complement strand
ACCTGAAGATGATTATATTAAACAAATCATTGAAGAAACAGGTATTGATTTTGTTGCAGAAGAATTCAAAGCCGCAGAAAAACACGTTATGCGCGCAATGATACTTGATGAAGGTGTTAGAGCAGACGGTAGAAAACCGACCGAAGTTCGTCCTATCTGGTGCGAAGTCGGTGTTATTCCGCGAGCTCATGGTTCAGCGGTATTTACAAGAGGTCAAACTCAAATTCTTTCTGTTGCGACTTTAGCAGGTCCTGCAATGAAGCAAGAACTTGACGGTGTAGACCCTCAAACAGAAAAAACTTATATGCACAAATACATCTTCCCTGGCTTCTCTGTAGGTGAAGTAAAACCTCTAAGAGGTCCTGGCAGACGTGAAGTAGGACACGGTAATCTTGCAGAAAGAGCAAATATTCCGGCTTTACCGTCTCAAGAAGAATTCGGTTATACAATCCGCGTAACATCTGACGTTTTGGAATCTAACGGATCTACTTCCATGGGTTCAACTTGTGGATCTTCAATGGCATTGATGAATGCAGGTGTTCCGGTTAAATGCATGATTGGCGGTGTTGCAATGGGTATGATTAAAGAAGAAGGTTATGAACCTGTTGTATTAACTGATATTCAAGGTATTGAAGACTTCTTAGGTGACATGGACTTCAAGGTTACAGGTAACGATACAGGAATTACAGCTTTGCAAATGGATATGAAAGCTAAAGGTATTCCAAATGAAACATTACGTAGAGCCTTATTCCAAGCTAAAGAAGGAAGATTACACATTTTAGGAAAAATGAGAGAAGTAATCTCTGAACCGGCAAAAGAATTATCTCCTTTTGCTCCAAGTATTACAACCCTTACAATTCCGACTGAAGATATCGGAGCTGTAATCGGGCCGGGAGGAAAACAAATTAGAGAAATTATCGACGCATCAGGTGCCGAAATTGATATTCAAGATTCAGGTCTTGTAACTATTACATCCAATGATCAGGAGGGTGCAAAAATCGCAATCAAAATGATTAAAGATATTACTTTCAAACCTGAAGTCGGAATGGTTATCAAAGGTAAGGTAGTAAGAATTATTCCTATCGGAGCTTTCGTTGAACTTGGCGGAGGCAAAGATGGTATGATTCACATTTCTCAAGTTTGCAACGAAAGAATTGAAACTATTGAGCCGCATTTGAATATCGGTGATGAAGTTATCGTTAAAGTTGTAAAAATTGACGAAAAAGGCAGAGTTAACCTTACACTTAAAGGTGTAACAGACGAAGACAAAGCTAATTGTATAAATTAGAACTCTTTTTCATATACCTCCATATATGAAAAGCGGTGTGTTAAGTAATTAATACACCGCCTTTTTATTTTTTTACTATAAATCTTGAGATATTCTGTATTGCATAATTATTTTTTTGTATTTTGAATTATTGCTTTGAATATAGTCAAGAATTATTTGTTCCATTTTGGCTTCTTTTATATAATTCGGAGTATCTTTATCAAGTAGAACGCGAGCACTGCCACCAAAAGAATCTTTTATAAAATTGTATAAATCCTGTTTCATATAATCGGCCATAGGTGTTTTTGATTTTGCTACAAGAGAAATAGTTTTTATTGCAGTTAATCTGTTTTCATCTTGTTCTATCCCTCTATATATAATAGTAGAGTGTTCTTGGTTATATTTTCGCAGTAGATCATTTAATACAATGTTAATTTTATTTGTTTCTTTTGCAGAAAGTGGTTGTATGTATTTGTCATATCTGGAATTGACAAAATCTTTTTCATCGTTAAGAGGTGGAAAATCTGAATATTGAACAGCTGCAAGCGGGTAATATTTATATAATTCTGTTGTTGACGGTATGTTGTCTGTATGTCTGTAGTAACCATCAAGTATTGCTTGCTGTGCGGCTTTTTCTTCATTTGGGTATTTATTATAAAAATCCTGCTGAATTTGGTTTGTTTTAATTTGAAAATCAGTGCTGTTTATCAATATTTTTTTCAAAATATCTTTTTCAGCGTGTATATTTATGTTGTTTCCGGCTGTGTGATAACTAAGAATATATCTTTCATCTGCAATAGGGTGATTTACCATAAATTTTGCATATTTGTTGACGAATTTTTCAGGGAAAAATTGTCCGTAAATTCTTTGAGTTAATGCAATTGTTTCATTTTTTATATCTCCTACAAGAGTTATATCATCTCCGTCAATATGAAGCGTTGCATGGCTTGTAATACCATTTTCCTGTTCTGCTTTTTCAAGAAGCTCATCAAGTTTTTCAGAACTCATGAGATCTTCGTCATCTATATTAATTTCTTCATTGTTCGCTTTTGGCATTGTATTCTCTTCAAAAATACCAAGTTCTTTTTCATATTCTGCCTGCAATTCGTTGTGACGGCGAATACGTTCTTCTCTTTCTGGTTTTATAGAATTAGCATATTCAATAAGTTCTTCAAAATCACTGTTATTCCCATCCGGTCCGTAGGTCAAAAAGAATAATTTTATAGTGTCAGAAATCGCGATTGATTGAAGCTCTTTCATTAAAGGATTTTGCTGCCAATATGCTTCCATCTTTTGTTTTTGAGTTTTATCAAGACTTTCGTAATTCTCAAAGAAATCTCGCATTTCATCAGAGGCATGTATTCTTTCCAACGCGATACTCATTATTTCGCTAAAATATTTATTAACAAATTGCGCTTTTTCGTCTTTTACGTTAAATTTTCTTTTTAATTCTTTTAGAGTTGCATTTCTGTCGCCATGCCCTTTTACAAGTGCATCCGCAAATTTTTTAACTTCATAATCTTTTGGTTGAAATTTCGGAGGACGTGTATCTTCGACTTTTCTTCTTGCATTAATTTCAGCGTAACTAGGTTCTTCTTTATGTGCTTTTTCGCCGTTAATTCTTGACTCAATAGCTTTTCTTGGGGTGTATGTGTAAGGAAAATCTTCTCTTGTTACTATGAAAGAATGCCAGAATGCGTTGTTAGGAAACTTTATTCCAAATTGCTGCAAAGTTCTGTAATCAATGTTTGATAAAGCTTCAAACTCTTTATTAATATCTTTTCTGAAATCTTTGTTTATTTCTTTTAATGTTTTACCTTCTGTATATATTTTCTTTAATATATACAAACCTAAATCGTTGCTTCCGTTTTTAAATAAAGGAGTGACTTCGTCTTGCATAATTTTAATTTCTGCAAGAATTCCCTCGCGATATTTTTTATCCTGCATGCTGTGTAAATTTTGGAATAAAGGTTCATCGGGATAGAGTTCTTTTACATCTTCAAGAGAACTTGCTTCATTTATATCTCCAAAAACGATTTTCATCATTTGTACAGGAGGAATATTCTGCCTGTCTCCATAATCAGCATTGAGATATTCTTTCATACTGTCAGGCATACCTTTTTGGTTAAAAGGTTGTTCATAAAAGTTTGCAGGTGTTCTAAAAAGTCTTTCTCCAAAATTGATATTAAAATCCTGATATGCAAATGCCGGAAATCTTTTATTATTAGGGCTTGTTACAGTTGATTGTTTTGTGTTTTGTTTATTGTTTGTATTATGGATACCGGGTAAAAAGTTGATTTTTTGAATATTCATTATTTTTTCCATTTTTAGATTAGAAGTAGTGTGAATATTTTATTTGCTATTATTTTAATTTATGTTAAAATAGTAGCAAAATTAGGGGGAAAGATGGCTGATATAATTACAATTGGAAGTGCGACTATGGATGTTTTTGTAGAATGCGATGATGCTAATATTGTATCTGTTCGCAAAAAAGACCATTCAACGGATTTTATGAGTTATCCTTACGGCTCGAAGCTTGAAATAACTGATTTCGATACTCAGGTTGGTGGAGGAGGAGTCAATACTGCGGTTAATTTCGCGAATTTAGGCTTTTCTACAGGTGCTATTTTTAAAGTCGGTGATGATATTTATTCTAAAGGATTGCTTAGCTTTTTCAAAGATAAAAATATCGATTTGAATTCTGTAATTCAGGATAAATCAGATTCTACCGGTTTTTCTATCATATTAACAAGCTTTGAGGGAGATAGAACGGTTTTGGCTCATCGAGGAGCGAACGCTCATATAAGACGTTCCGAAATTGATTTTGAAGCTATAAAAAATGCAAAATTTTTGTATATTGCGCCATTAAACGGCGATAGCAACAGAGTTCTTGACGATATTGTAAAATATGCTAAAGAAAATAATACTTATGTTTGTTTTAATGCAGGTACTACCGGGATTAAAAAAGGCTTTGGATATTTGAGTAAAATACTGGCTCTTGCGGATGTTGTAGTTATGAATAAAGAAGAAGCAACTATGGCTACAGGCATTTATTTGCGACCGGATACAAAAGATGTTAAATACTCCAATGAACCTATTCATCCGGATTTGAAAGATATGTTTAATAAATTAAAAATTTCAGATTATCAAGTTATTGTAATTACTGATGGAAAAAACGGCGCTTATGCTTACGACGGCAAACATTATTATTATTGCAAACCTTTTGATGGTCCTGTAACTTCCACTCTTGGGGCAGGGGATGCTTTTGCTTCAACTTTTTGTGCAGGAATGAATAAGTTTGATAGAGATATATGCAAAGCTCTTGCAGCAGGTTCAATAAATTCTTCTTCTGTTGTATCAAAATTCGGTGCAACTCAGGGGTTGTTGAATTTTGATGAGATTGTGAAAAAAATGGGAGAAAATCCTGAATATAAAGCTGAAATTGTCGGCTAAACTTTTAATAATTATTAAACAAAAAAGGTGAAACATAAAATTTGTTTGACCTTTTTTAATATTTTCTTTCTGGGTCGTTACATCATGCCGCCCATACTGCCCATTCCTGCAGGCATAGCAGGAGCTGCCGGAGTTTCTTCCGGAATTTCTACTACAGCGGCTTCTGTTGTCAATAACATTGAACCAACAGATGCGGCATTTGTTAGTGCTGAACGTGTAACTTTGGCAGGGTCTACAATTCCTGCTTGATACATATCAACATATTTGCTGTTTAAAGCATCATATCCGTATGCGCCGTCTTTTTCAAGAACGCAATCTACCACAACGTCTGCTTTTGCTCCGGCATTGCGTGCAATTGCTCTTAAAGGTACTTCTAATGCTGCTGTTAAAATCTTGTAACCAACTTTTTCATCATCAGATTCAAATTCGATAGTTTCAAGATTTTTATTCAATTCTTGTTGAATTCTTAACAATGCAACACCTCCACCGGGAACAATGCCTTCTTCGTTGGCTGCTCTTGTAGCATTCAATGCATCTTCAATTCTTAATTTTCTTTCTTTTAATTCAACTTCACTTGCAGCACCAACTTCTATCAATGCTACGCCACCGGATAATTTAGCGGCTCTTTCTTGAAGTTTTTCTTTATCGTATTCAGAGTCAGATGCTTCAATTTGCTTTTTAATAATTCTTACTCTGTCTGCAACTGCATCTTTAGTTTCATTACCAACAACAATTGTTGTTTCGTCTTTGGTTACGGTAACTCTTTTTGCTTTACCAAGCATTTGAGTAGTAACATTTTCAAGTTTAATACCAAGTTCATCAGTAAACATCTGACCGCCTGTTAATACTGCAATATCTTCAAGCATAGCCTTCCTTCTGTCACCAAATCCCGGTGCTTTCACAGCTACGGCTCTTAAAACTTTTCTCATTGTATTAACAACTAAAGTTGCCAATGCTTCGCCTTCAACATCTTCAGCAATTAATAATAATGATTTACCTTCTCTTGCAACTTGTTCCAATATTGGAACTAAATCTTGAATTAAATTGATTTT
>CADBQQ010000062.1 GCA_902796825.1 uncultured bacterium | reverse complement strand
CGCATCAGTTAAGAATTGATACGTTGAGTCATAAGTATCATTCAAATCACCCGCAGTCTTAGTTAAATTAATACCTTTCAAGACTTTTGAATTAAATACGTTAACGGTATTTGTATTAACTATGTCATTGATTTTCGCAATCAATGTTGGAATTGTCATAGCTGCAACTACACCGATAATTGCGAGGGTGATTAACACCTCTGCTAACGTAAACGCATTTTTGTTTTTCATTTCCATACCTTTCTTTTATTAATTATATACTATCGATTATAAATTACATAATATCATATATAAAAAATAATTGTCAATTTGTGTAAAATTCTCATATGGAAGATTTTCAGTTAAATAAAAATATTGCGGATAATTTGCGCCAAATTCGTGCCCGCAAAAGAATTTCTCAAGACAAGCTCGCAGAACTTTGTGAAATGAGTCAGCAATATATTTGCAAAATTGAAAATGAAAAGGTTAACCCCAGTATTTACGTGCTTTACAGGATTTCCGAAGCGTTACACATAACTGTTAATGAACTGGTTTATTAATATACATTTGCTTAAAATTTTTCACCGTTATAATATATTACAAAACGGGTTTGCCCCAACTAAAAAGGAAGATTTATGAAAAAAGTTTATATAGAAACTATGGGCTGTCAAATGAACAAATCTGACAGCGAAAGAATGCTCGGAATGTTGTCAAACTTTGGCTATGAAGAAACTCAAGAGCCAAAAGATGCAGATTTGCTTATGATAAACACTTGCTCAATACGTCAGCTTAGTGAGGACAAGGCTTTCAGCTTAATAGGGACTTGGGGTAAATGGAAAAAAACTCGTCCTGATTTGAAAATAGGCTTTTGCGGTTGTGTTGCACAGCAAAAAGCTCAAGAAATTTTCAAGCGTGCGCATTATGTGGATTTTGTTCTTGGAACTCATAAAATATACTCGCTTCCTGCAATTATAGAAAAAATTAATCAAGGTGAAAAGGTTTGTGAATGCGAAGAAACCCATTCAACAGAGGATAAAGAAGCCGTAAAATACGAAATTAACCGTGTAAAATCGGTTAACGCTTGGATTCCTATTACTGAGGGATGTAACAATTTCTGTACATATTGCATTGTTCCGTATACGCGCGGGCGCGAGCGTTCCCGTTTGCCGGAAACTATTTTGAAAGAAGTAAAAGATGCGCTTGCTTCAGGGTTTAAGGAAGTTACTTTATTAGGACAAAATGTTGACAGTTATGGTAAAGATTTCAAAGGCAGGAATTACAGATTGGCGGATTTGCTTCGCGAAGTTAACGCTATTGACGGGCAATTCAGAATTCGTTTTGTAACTTCATATCCGACAGATATAACAGATGAATTAATTAACACTGTAGTTGAGCTTGATAAAGTTTGTGAATATTTTCATATACCTATGCAATCGGGAAGCAGTGCGGTTTTGAAAGCTATGAACCGTCGTTATGACCGCGAAACTTATTTCAAAATTGCTCAAAAAATTCGAGAAATGGTACCAGATGTTACGATTACAAGTGATTTTATTGCAGGTTTTCCGGGAGAAACGGAAGAACAGTTTGCAGAGACTCTTACCGCAATGGAGGAAATAGGGCTTGATTATTCTAATACTGCGGCTTATTCTCCGCGCGAAAAAACGGTCGCCGCAAAATGGGTTGATAAATATATAGACGAAGATACAAAATTTGAGCGTCTTGCGCGCCTTAATGAACAAAACCGTAAGTGCTGTCTTGCTTCAAATAAAAGATTTGTGGGTAAGACAATGGAAGTGCTTGTAGAAAATTTTGAAAACCACAAAGGGGTGAATGTTATAACGGGAAGAACTCGTAACAATAAGATTGTTCACATTCCTTGTGATAAAGATTTGACAGGGGAATTTGTTCAAGCAAAGATAGTCGATTGCAAAACCTGGTATCTCAACGGAGAATTGGTTATATAAAACGTAAGTTGGGCTTTCAGCCCAACGAAATATTGGCGCTCATTGAGTAAAGGGAATAGGGAAATAAGGGAATAAGTTTGTTGCAGAGTATCTACTAAAATGTAAGTTGGGCTTTCAGCCCAACAAAATATTAAGAAAATGCGATAGTGTGGGACGTTGGGCAAGAATGCCCAACTTACAATCATCGCGGAGAAGAAACAAATGTAGCGAAATGTAAATATTAATTTACAAACAGGCTATAACCCGGTTATAATCTGCGATATGATATGAGGGCATAGTGTCAATTTTTTTAATCTTTTGTACTTCATATACAGCCATAAGACCCTAAAAATTTAAAATACGAGGTTTTTGGTTTAATTTCTTCAATTGCTTTTTGCATATTAGGTGTTTTTATGTGTCCGTCGAAATTTACTATAAAAATGTACTCATTTGGTTCTGTTTTCGAGGGTTGGGATGAAATATATGTCATATTAATTTGATTTTCTAGGAATATGTTTAAAATTTTCAGTAATGCTCCGGGTGTATTGTCTGCTTTGAATGCGATAGTTGTTTTGTCATTTCCTGCGGGTTCGGTTTTTAGGTTACCAATGAGGGCATAGCGGGTTGAGTTATCTTTATCATCGTGAATATTTTCTTTTAAGATATTTAGCATACAGTTTTGTGCGATTTTGCGGTTTCCTATAGATGCGAATGTAAGGTTGTGGTTAGACAATTCTCTTGCGGATTCAAGCATTGTCGGAGATTCTATTATGTTTAAATTCATGGGAAATTCGTTTTTTATAAATTCCTGACATTTTCCGATAAGTCGCGGAGTCGCTATAAGGCCTGTTATACTATAGAATTCTGTTGTTTTTGATAACAGGCAATATTCAACGGGCATTATGAGTTCAGAAATTATTTTAATATCGGGATTTTGGCAGTTCATAAGGCTGTCAAATGATTCGCGCACTGTTCCGTCCAGAGTATTCTCTATTGGCAAAACGCCCACTGTGTCGGGGTTTTGTGCGGTGTATTCTACGATTTGTTTTATCGTTGTTAAAGGTGTTTTAAAACAATTTAAATTGTATTTGCTGCAAAATTCATCTGCCGCCATCTCAGAAAATGAATTCTGAGGCTCTAAATATGCGATATTTCTGATATTTTCAAGGTTTAACATTTAAGTCTCCTATATGCGTATTTAAATTATATCAGATTTCTGTAAAAAAGAAAAATTTTTAAGTATTTACATAATATTAAGTTTATGGTATATTTACTATGGAATTAAGCCAGGAGAAAATATGTTCGGGAAAAAGTTATTGGCATCTTTGTTATTGGCATCGTTTGTATCTTTACAGTCATTTGCTATTGCGGATTATGATGTAATTATAAATAAATCTAATGAAGAAAAGAATTACGACGCAACGGTGTCAAAGAGTGCTGTTGATCAAGATGCTCTTGAAGAAGCTCAAAAAGAATACGCTTCAGAGGAGTCTAAGCGGGATGTCGATGTAGTTCCATTATTTCAAAACTGGACAAAGCGCGAAGCTCAGCGCAAAGTTAATAATATAGGTAATAAACTTTTAATTTCTAATAATCTTGATAATTTTGCAAGATTTGAGGTTTCAAGAAAAGAGTCCGTAAATGCTACAACAAGTTTTAACGGAACAATTACTGTTTATAAGGGATTGTTGGAATATGTTGAAACAGATGACGAGCTTGCTTATGTATTAGGGCATGAGCTTGGGCATGTTACAAATGACGATACTAAAAAATCAGCATTGCGTAAAGGTGTTCTGGCTGCTGCAGTTATTGGCGGAACAGCTCTTGCGGTTGCGGTATCCGATAATCACAGGGCCGGTAGAGCTACGGGAATAGGTGTGGGAACTTCCGCAGGAGCATTAGCGGTTGATAGAATTTATAACAGGAGAGCGGAAGCAAATGCTGACAAGGCGGGTATTGATTATATGGTAAGAGCAGGTTATAATCCTCTTGCGGCTATTTCTATGATGAATAAAATTATGGATAGACGTTGGTCGGGTGTTTATACTCATCCGTCCGGCAGTAAGAGAATGATAATGGCTTACCAGTATATTGCTAAAAAATATCCGAAATATCTCGTAGCAGGGTATGATTCAATTTCGTACGAAAGAGCAATGGTTCACATAAATAAAAAACTTAAAGGTAAGCCTCAAAACGTTAAGGAAAAGAATTTATAATGGGCGAAATCAAATTTGGAACAGATGGCTGGCGTGCTGTTGTAGGAAAAGAGTTTAATGAGGAGAATGTTGGACTTGTATCAAAGGCTATAGGCAAGTATGTTTTTGATAATTATGGAATTTATAAAACTATAATTATAGGTTATGATCCCCGTAATATGGCGGATGTGTTTTCTAAACAGTGCGCGGAAATTCTTTCCGATTGCGGATTTAAAGTTTTGTATAGCGATAAAGTTGTTCCTACTCCTGTTCTTGCGTATAATGCGAAGCATCTTGATGCTTGCGCGGTAATGTTTACGGCTTCTCACAATCCTCCTGAATATCTGGGTATAAAGTTTATTCCTGATTATGCAGGGCCGGCGACAAAAGAAATTACAGACGAGATTGTCGGCAATATTGGGAAAGATTTTTCGACAGAAATTAAAGGAAAAATTATAAATACCGATTTTGCTAATGCGTATTTTGAACATATAAATAAAATTATAGATTTTGAAAGAATTAGAAATAATTTAAAATCTCATATTTTGTTTGATGGATTGTACAGTTCTTCTATCGGTTATTTTGACAGGCTTTTATCTATACACGGTATTGAATTTGATAGTATTAATATGTACCATGATCCGAATTTTGGCGGTGGAATGCCGGAGCCAAAACCTCAATATATGCAAGAAGCTATTGAGTATGTAAAAAATCATGATAATTATATTGCATTTGCAAATGACGGCGATGCTGATAGATTTGGCGTAATTAACGAAAACGGAGATTATGTCACTCCGAACGAAATTTTAGCGATATTATTAATGCATTTGAGAAAAAATAAAGTCTTGGATGGTTGTATTGTAAAAACGGTTGCAGGCAGTTTAATGCTAGATATTATCTCAGAAAAGCTTGGGGTCAAAGTTTTAGAAACGCCTGTAGGATTTAAGCATGTTGGAGAAGCGATGCGCAAGTTTAATCCTATTATTGCAGGAGAAGAATCAGGCGGATTAAGTATTAAGGGACATATTCCTGAAAAAGACGGAATACTTGCAAATCTTTTAATACTTGAAGCTATGGCTTATGAAAATGTTTCATTGGTGCAATTACAGCAACAGCTTAAAAATTTTGCGGGATGTGAATTTATTAATACTCGTACGGATAAGAAATTAGAGAATTTTGAAGAAGTTAAACCTACCATTGAAGCATATTCTGCGATGAATGAAATTGCAGACATGAAAATTGTTCAAAAAGACTATAAAGACGGTGTTAAACTTTATTTAGCAGATGGCAGAACTTGGATATTAGTTCGCCCATCAGGTACAGAACCGCTTTTGCGAATATATATTGAAAGTGATAGCGAAGAAAAAATTTCCAAAATAAAGACTTGCATTGCTTAACAAAAATATACAATCATGAAAATTGCCTGTTGACAGTGAATTTTGTTTGTCATACGATTGGTATGCTCGAAGTATAGTCCGAAATTTGAAATAGCATTTTCGAGTGTGTGCAAAAGGTTTTCGGTACTTTTGCGCAAAAGTAGTACATAGAAAATAAAAAGGAATGCGAAATGGCAAACAGCACTAAGAAAAACAGAATCAGAGTTTGTTTGAAGGCTTACGATCACAAACTTATTGATGTATCAGCTGAAAAAATCGTAGAAACAGCAAAAAGAACAGACGCTAAAGTAGCCGGCCCTATTCCTTTACCTACAAAAAGACGTATATATTGCGTATTGCGTTCACCACACGTAGATAAAAAATCTCGTGAACATTTCGAAATGAGAACCCATAAACGTATTATAGATATATACGAACCAACTCAATCCACAATGGAAGAGTTGCGTAGATTAGACTTACCTGCAGGTGTAGATATCGAAGCAAAATAGTTGCATTAGATCCTGCAAAGTGAAAACTTAATAAGCATTATGCATATATAATGTGATCTACGGCGCCCGCGCGGTGTAAAAGGTAAAGT
>CADBQQ010000061.1 GCA_902796825.1 uncultured bacterium | reverse complement strand
GTCAACGTGGCCGATTGTACCTACGTTAACGTGCGGTTTCGTACGTTCATACTTTTCACGTGCCATGAGATTAATCTCCTTTTCTTTGTGTCTACTATATATCTACTACTTTTAGTATTCTTCGATACTGCTTTTATATTATTACATAAAGAATGTTTGTCAAGGTTATTATATGAATTTCAATTTGAATAACTAAATATAAACTTTTGTAACAAATTTTAGACTTTTTGCAATTATATAATTAAAAAATACTTTATATATACAAGAGTATAAAAATTAGTGGAGGATTTGATTATGAGTGACCCTATTCAAGCAATCGGCGGTTCTGATAGAACAGAATCTATCGTAGATAAATTTAAAAAATTCCAAAAAATGGCGCTAGGCGGGGATGTAAAATTTTCTTTGCCGGTGTTCGGGTACGGATTTCCTGATGGAGCAAAAGTTTCTGATGGCGCTCAAAGCGGTTTAACAGCTTCTTATCGTACAAAATTGGATTAATATTATTTTTGTTATACAATAGTCCTTGAATTTAAATTCAAGGACTATTTATGTTATTAGCAGTTGATATAGGAAACACAAATATAACTCTCGGTTTGTTTGACAAATCAGGACAGTATATAAATGAATTCAGGCTTACTTCCGATAAGGATTTGTCTCAACAAGAGTACGAAATCCTATTAAAATCTTTGTTTAAAGACTATAAAATTGACGGATGTGTAATCGCTTCAGTGGTAGAAGAATTAAATGAAAAATTGCATTTTGCCGTTGATAATGTATTTAGTATTAAATCTATATTTGTCACGCATGAAACTGTTACGGGAATAAAAATTGTTGCAGATAATCCAAAAGAAGTCGGTGCTGACAGAATTGCAAATGCTGCTGCTGTTGCAAGGGGTAAATATAATAATAAATCAGTAATTGTAGTAGATTTTGGTACTGCTACAACTTTTGATATTATTAATTCAAAAGGTGAATTTTGCGGCGGTGTTATCGCTCCGGGACTTAATACCCAATTAAAATGTCTTGAAAAAGTCACTTCTAAATTACCAAGAATTGAAGCGTCTATATCTCCTCGTGCTGTCGGACATAATACGCAGGAAGCTATTTTGTCGGGAGTTATACGTGGAACGGCCTGTATGGTTGACGGTCTGATTGAACAGTGTGAGAAAGAACTTGGAGAAAAGGCTGTAATCATTGCAACCGGCGGTTATTGCGGTTTGATTTCTAATTATTTAAAAAGACCGTTTGATGAAGTAAATCCGATTTTGACTCTCGAGGGTTTAAGGCAAATTTATTATTTGAATAAAAATAATACAATTAATTCAAATCGTATGTAAATTGCAAAAAGTTTCCCATAAGATTTTCGTTCCAGACTTGAACATTATCCGGAACATTCAATACTGCAGGGGTAAAATTCCAGATATATTTTATGCCGGTTTTAACCAAAAAATCTGCAGTAGTTTGCGCATATTGCGCTGGAACGGTTAAAATTGCAATATCAATATAATGCTGCCAAAGGTAAACAGGCAGTTCTTTTATGTCTAAAATTTTTTTATTATTAACTTCTTTACCGATTTTTGTTTCGTCGTTATCAAAAAGGCAAATAATATTTAATCCGTAGTTGGAAAAATTGTCATATTTCGCAAGTGCCATCCCAAGATTACCCGCACCGATGATATAAGCGCGTTTGTTTTTTTCAAAGCCCAGAGTTGTTTCGATTGATTTTTTAAGTTCTTTGACGATGTATCCAACCCTTGATTTTCCTGAATTGTTTAACAAATTAATATCTTTTCTGACTTGTGAATCGTCAATTTTCAACAGCCCTGCGATTTGTCCGCTTGAAATATATTCGTTCCCTTTGCTTATAAAATCCTGTAAAATACAGTGATAAAGGGTTAGGCGATTAATTACTTTGTCAGAAATTTGTTTTTTCATATTATGAATATAACATAAAATTTTAGATTGTAGAATGTAAGTTGGGCATTCTTGCCCAACTCGTATTTTTTATAAAATGCGGCAATAGCGGAGTGAACAATAATTGTAAGCGAAACATATTCAAGGCGGGCATTGTCTGAACGTAGTGAGTTTGCCCGCC
>CADBQQ010000060.1 GCA_902796825.1 uncultured bacterium | reverse complement strand
TTTGAGGTTTAATCATTCCTTGTTTTGCTTGACGGAAGATTTCTGCTTCGTTTTTTGCAAATTCTTCACCGGACATTGCTCCGATTTATTCAGGAGTAAAAGCTGATACATAGCCGTACAGGGTAGTATTTTGATTTAACGGGTTGAAGTTTTGATTTACTTCATTTAATATATTTCCAGTGACGTCTGGTGAAGGAATGTGCTGTTCACCAGAGTAATTGATATTAGAGGTCTGATGTCCGATATCAGCGTCACTTAATTTATTTATTGCATTAGGTACAAAACCCTGTTTATTTTGTAAAAGAGTATCTATAGCTTTATCTGGATTACCGCTTGCTTTTCTGAAAGGAATTCCCCAATCAGCTTTTTTATCTATAAGTTCTGTTAATTTATTTAGCCTTGAAATTTGTTCCAATTTGCCTAAAGAGCCAAAACCTAATGCACCGGAGGCCGCACCTTTTAAAACTCCGCCAAGAGCCGCAGCTGCGGGGTTGTTTCCACTCATCAAAGCATCCCCCAACTCATAACCGCCAACACTCAAACCTCCGGATATTTAAATTTTTGTCAATTTAAAAGCTGTCTCAATTGCGGCTATCATACTATCAGGTCGGGCAATTCCTTTCCCTGCTATGTCAAAAGCAGTGCCATGACCCGGCGATGTTCTGATTATATCCAATCCTATTGTTGTATTTACTGTATTGTCTGGGGCAACAGTTTTGATAGGAATTAAACCTTGATCGTGATAGTTAGCAATATAGCAGTCATATTCATCTTTTGCACCGGCAAGATAATATTTTGCAGCATTGACAAACAATGTATCCGCAGGTTTTGGCAAGGTAATATTTACACCGAGCTGACTTAATTGTTCAACTGCAGGTATCAAAATCTCGATTTCTTCTTGCCCTAAAATTCCGTTTTCGCCTGCGTGTGGGTTAAATCCGCAAAGCGCCAATTTCGGTTGTTTTATTCCGAAATCTTTCAAAGTATTTTCAAGGTTTTTAACTTTTGAAATTACCATTTCTTTAGTTATATTGACGTTTTTTAAAGCACAATGTCTTGTTAGAAGTAAAACTCTGAAATTATTTGCTATAAATAGCATTTCTGCTTTTTGCCCATCGTGTGCTAAATATTTTTCTAATATTTCTGTTTGGCCGTTAAAATTATAACCTGCAAGATGGAGAGCATTTTTTGCAACAGGCGCTGTTACTATCGCGCGCGGCTTGATTTCGCAAACCTTTTGCAAGCTTTGATATGAAAAATTTCCGGCTGACGCGCTAACCTGACCCGCACTAATATCATTAGTGTCGAAAGGAATTTCAATTATTTCATATTTATTTGCAACTTCACTACCGCCGTAAAAATTCAAAATATTTTTATTTGAAACAATTGCAACTTTATCAGCAGGCAAATCCAAATATTGGAGCGCTTTTATAGTTATTTCTGCTCCAATTCCGTTAGGGTCGCCTGTTGTTATTGCAATTTTATTCATAGTTATTTTCGTGTTTATCAAAATACTTTAATATTTCAATAATTGTATTTAAACCGCCTAAATTACCGGATTTGGTTACAATCCATTGATCAGAATTATATTTTCTGCTCAATGCAATTGCCGGCAAAACTTCATCTACAAGTTTTAATTGATTTGCGCCAATTGAATTGCAGCATTTGTACGAGGTTTCGCCTCCAAGTGTTATCAATATAGCTTTTTTACGTTCCAAAACTCGTTTGCATAACTCTGCAAGAAAATCGGTTATAACGTTAGCAAGTCCGGATTTTGTGAGATTTGCCTTAATTGCTTCTTCATCATTAAAGCCGTCAAAATTTTTGATTAATTTTGAAGTATGCACCAGAACAATATTATTCTCGCCAAGATTTGAAACTATTCTGTCAACGAGTTCGTCTTTGACTCCTGTCAAGACAGTATTCATATTAAGTTCAATTACTAAAGAATTATCTTCAAAATCATCGCTTTGCTCAAATTTTTCAATTTGATTTGCAGTAATTTGAGTGGCACTTCCTGAAACAATGAATTTTGGTAATTTTGGTAATTTCACTGGAAGAAGTTCTTCATTTTTTTCTTGAGGAGGGAACCATTCATTACTCAAAACTTTTGCAGCTGCAGCATTACCGACAGGTAATATTTTATAAACGGATTTGTCCATTGCAAGTGCAATTTGTTCAATATCGGTTGTTGAAGTGCTGTCTGCGATAATGATTTTTTTACCTTGAGAAATTAATTCTTTTATTTTAACCAGAATTGGTCCTGCGCCATCCAAAACCGTTTTTAAGTCTATTAAACCGATAATATCTTTTAAATTTTCTCCGAGTTGAGTCTCAAATAACGTTGGCAAGTGAGATTCTGTAATCGGTGAATGAGGATCCCTTGCCATTTCGGTTCTTTCTATAGGAACGCCTTTTAATAGTTGATAGCCGCCAACTGTAATTCTTCCCTCTTGAGGAAATGCAGGCATAACTATTGCCGCATCCCAATCTAAAACTTGAAGAATTGATATTATTTCAATGGCAATATTTCCGCGTACGGTTGAATCAATTTTTTTGTAAAAATAATCAGGATTAATTTCTTTTACAAAAACATCAACAGCATCTTTTACTTTTTCAAAAGCTTCTTGTGCAGATACATTTCTTGTTTCTGTAGCTATTGCCCATGCTTGAGCGCACAACTCAGTTGAATTCTGTTTTGATATTTCATTCTTTAAAAGAATATTTGTATCTGTACCGTTTAACTTAAATTGCAGTGCAGTATCATTTGCACCGGTTAAATCATCTGCAATTATTCCAACTATACTTGAATTAATTATCATAATAGGGCTTCTGCTTCTTCTGAATCTCTTTTAGAACCTAACAATCTGATGTTATTTGCCATGATGAAAAAAGATTCTTTTTCTTCATTTGTTGTTTTATCAATCCATTTGTTGTTGGCAATAATACCATCAACAGCAACTAATCTGCCTTTTTTAATATATTCTGTAGCGAACTCTGCTTGTTTATTCCAAACATCAACTCTGAACCAGTCTGTAACTTCGGATTTTGTTTTAGCATCCCACCTGTTTACTGCTACAGAAAAGTTAGTTTTTGTTTTTCCTGAATCAAATGATCTGAAATTTTCTTTTGCATCGTTTCCTACACGACCAACTATTGTCACTGTATTCATTTAATTATCCCTTTCAAATTAGTACATTTTTATCAATTTTCTTACTTGCGAAAGAACTTCTTGCGCTTTTTGTCTTGCTCGCAAAGAACCATCACGTATAATTTCTTCAACTTCTTGCTGGTTTTGTTCATAATATTTACGTTTTTCGCGGATTGGCGCAAGAACAGAATTTATTTTTGCGCCTAATTCTCTTTTGCACTGAGCGCATCCTCTCAAACCTTTTTCACATTCGCATTTTACTGTTGAAATTTCGTTTTCATTGCCAAATATTTGCCAGTATTTGTATGCAACTTCACATTCGTCAGGATGTCCCAAATCGTCTTTTCGCAAACGTGAACGATCTGTTATTGCAGTCATAATCTTTTTTGCGGTTTCTTCCTCCGTATCAGAAATTTTAATATCGTTCTTAAAGGATTTTCCCATTTTATTACCGTCAAGCCCGCAAATTAATGCACAATTATTAAGAAGCGGTTTTGCTTCGTGGAAAAATTCTCCATAAATATTGTTAAATCTTCTTGCAATATCACGTGTAATTTCAATATGTGCAACCTGATCGCTGCCTACAGGAACTAAATCAGAATTCATCATCAAAATATCTGCGCTCATCAATACAGGATATCCCATCAAACCATAATTAATTTGTTGTCCTTGTCCCTCTTTTGTTTTAAGGATTTTTGCCATATCTTTTAAGGTCGGATCACGTTCAACCCAATTTTGAGGGGTAATCATACCAAGATATACATTCAATTCTGCAATTTCAGGGACTAAAGACTGTACATAAATAACGGATTTTTCAGGATTAATTCCGCAAGCAAGCCAATCCATAACAACATCCAGAGTGTTTTGTCTTAATTCTTCTGTTTTATCGTACTTTGTCGTTAGGGCATGCCAATCCGCAGCAAAGAAATAACATTCGTATTTATCTTGAAGCTCAACCCAATTTTTAATAACTCCGAGATAATGTCCTAAATGTAATTTTCCTGTAGGCCGCATACCTGAGACAATAACTTGCTTCATTAATAATAATCCCTTTCGTATGAAAACATTATATAACAAAAATTTCCAAAATTTTTATCTTACGCAATATAAAATACAAGATTTATCAAAAAATCAGCTACAAGCATATAAATCGTTGAAAGGATTGCAGCTTGAGTAGTGGAAGTTCCGACTTCTTTTGCTCCGCCTCTGGTTTCGTAACCTTTAGAAGCACAAACCAGTGCAACTAAAATTCCGAAAATACAAGCTTTTAAAAGACTTATATAAATGTCCTTTGTTGCCATCCACGCCCATGCAGAAGCCCAGTATCTTGCAGGGTGTAAATCAATTGTAAGTTGTGAAACAATCATTCCGCCAGAAATCCCTACAAATTCTGCAATTAAAACAACCATTGGTACTGTTATAGCTGCGGCTAGAATTCTTGGTGCGAAATAGTATCCTACAGGATTTATCTTTAATGTTTTTATTGCATCTACTTGAGATGTAACTTGCATATTAGCAATTTCTGCTGATATTGCAGTGCCTGCGCGAGCCCCGATTGCCAGTGCTACAAAGCCCGGTGCTATTTCTCTTATCATAACAATCGCAATTGTTCCGCCGATATATGCTTCCGCGCCTGTCATCAAAAACTCTTTTGAAACCTGAATTGCAATTACCGCAGCTGCTATGAATGCAATGATTAATGATATGGGAAGTGAATCATAGCTTATCCCTGCGGCATGTGTAATCACACGTTTTAAACGCAAATTACCGGATAGAATATATTTTAAACTTTCTGCTAAATTTTGTACGCATACGCCTAAAAATCTAAGCACTTTAATACTCCTTTAAACGGATTATACCATAAATGTTTCTAACTGCCAAATGAGAGGTATAAAGCCGCAAATAAAGCAATAATTAATGTCACCCCTACAACAGCCCAGAAAAAAGATACCCCTGTTTTTCTCGGAACGGATTTCATTGAAGAAACCTGTTTTTTGGATGAATTTGTCTTTTTTACTGTAGATGTTTTTTTCTTTGAAGCTGTTTTTGCCTTTTTTGCAGTCTTGGCTTTTTCTGTTTCATACCGCTCTGATAGAGATTTTTTAGATTTTTTACCTGTTACGAGCAAATCAATATCATAATTTAATTTTAAAATCTTATTATCAGCTTTTTTATTGTATACCGAATAGTTTAAGCCTGCTTCAAAAGCGCGTTGAAGGCATTCTAACGCTGTCATTGCGCTCTTTTTAACAGCGCCGGAGTGGACGGCTTCATTTCCGCATTTTTTCAGAAAATATAAATCGTCAATAAATTCTTTTTCCTGCTCAAATCCGTGAATTTTATCTTTTAAAGTCGCCAGCATTTCATCAAAAGTTATTTCGGTTGTTCTGTTTTTGCCTAAAACATTACGACAAATGTGTTCACCAAAACGTCTTGTCTGCGTAATGCATTGTTCAAAAAATTCTCCTCGATATAAATTCTCGGCTTCTGTAATTATTTCATATAAATTTTTATCAATATTTTTTAAGTAATCGAAATTGGTTCCGGCTCTCATCTTTCCTCCTTTAGTATTTTACTACAAGAATACTGTTTTATGAAGTATTGTAAAAAATATACTAATTAGATAGTAATAAATATTTTTACTGATTTTAAATAAAAACATAATGGAGAACAATATATGAGAATTTACCCGGTATCAAACAGAATTAATTTTGGTTATAACAAAGAATTGAACGAAGACGTTAATAACAGACTCAGAAATGCTAAAGGAGATAAAGAACTTGCACAGACTTTGTTGACTCAAAATCTGTTTATAATGGGCATTGAAGATAAACTCAGAAAAGCTGAAAAAGAAAAAAAGAAGCATCGCGTAAATGAATATACCAATATTTTATTGGATTATAAGGCAGGAGTCGCAGCGGCGATAGATAAACGCTTCCCTCAGCTTAATTATAGAAAAAATGAATATGAATCTTATAAAAAAGAAATAAAAAAACAACATCTTGATAAAGTTACAGAATATTATCCGTGGCAAGTTGCTATAGTTGACGATTTAGAATTGGATGATATCTTAGATAAAGCTATGCAAACATACGACCCTAAAAAAGACCATGATGAAAATAGAATAGCTATTTCTGAACTAAACGCAGAGCCGGAAGTAAATAAATCCAAACCGGCCGAACAAGTTGCCGAAACAGGAACAAATACTGAGAAAGAAAGAAAGAAAGAAAGAAAGATTTGCCGATATGTTGAAGAATTTAAGCCTACAGAATATTCTCCAAAAGGCTTTAAGAGTCTCGGAGGTATGGATGAAATCAAGGAAACTCTCTCAGATAAAGTAATTTTCCCGATTTTAAATCCGGAAGAAGCAAAACTTGATGAAGTTGAATACGGTAAAAAAGCCCCGCGCGGTGAACTTTTCTACGGGCCTCCGGGATGCGGAAAAACTTCCGTTATAGAAGCTGTTTCTATGGAATCGGGTGTACCTCTGTATAAATTAAAAATTTCTAAATCCGGCTCAATTTATGTAAATGGAAGTGCGAAAAATGTTCAGGAAGCTTATGAATACGTAAAAAATATAGCCAAAGAAACAGGTAAACCGGTATTTCTTGCAATGGATGAAATGGAGTCAATGACTGCAAAAAGAGATGGCAGCAATACCCATGATGAAAATAATAAACTGGTAGGAACTTTACTGCAAATAATTGAAGAAGCCCGCGACAACAATGTAATTATTCTCGGGGCAACAAACTATTATGAGATGTTAGATGATGCAATTAAAAGCCGATTTGACGATAAAATATACATAGGCTTGCCTGATGAAGATACAAGAAGAAGTGTATTAAAAATCCACTTAAATCGCAGGACAAAAGGTCAAGCTCTGGCTCAAAATGAAGAAGAACTTGATAAAGTTGTAAAATTGACAAAAGGTTTTTCAAATAGAGATATTGCTATTTTAACAGACAAGGCAGCTTTGATTGCAAGAGCAGACAACCGCAGAGACATAATTGCAGATGACTATATTCAGCCGGTGAAAGAAAATCAAAACATGAAAGTTAAGGAAGATTTGTACAAAGATAAATCTTCTCGCTTAACAATCGGATTTAATGAATAACTAATCCTCCTCATTAGAAGATTGATGCGATGTCTTGCCGGATCTGTCAATATTGCTGTGATTATTATGCTTTAATACATACATTCCTGCATTGGTCGAAGGCATCATGATATTGTCGTAAAATTCAACAGGATAAATATCAGTCATAAAATTTGCTTTTTGAGGAACAACACAGTTCTCGGAATTAGCATTTCCATCTTCACATGTAACTTCTTTATTCGGCATTGAGCCGCCGTTTACATCAATGTATCCGACGCATTTAGCTTCAATGTTACAATTATAAGCATCTGCGGGGAAAACAAACAAAGTTCCGTCAGCAAGCTTGTAAGCATGTCCTGTCGGTTTGTTATCTTCTCCGATAAAACTTAGCCCTGAACCTTCTGAAGCCGGAGTTATTAAATATTCGGAATTTCTGTCCGCTTTTATTGCGGTAATATCATCAACGTAAGCTTTACCCACAAGGGATTCGTTCAGAATAGCGCATAAACTCATTATCGCATCTGAATCATCTTCTCCGCCGTTTGCAGAGCAAGGGCTTACTGTATCTCTAAAATTCATGTGATTAGCGGCAAGTCCGCCTGTAGCAACCTGACTTAATGAAGAAATAGTTTTCTTTAATTGAGTCGCATTCTTTGTTGCCCGAAAATTTGACAGCAAGTTAGGAATGGTCATCGCTGAAACTATTCCGATAATACCTAGAGTAATCAATACTTCTGCAAGAGTAAAACCTTGATTTTTCAAGATTGCTCCTTGTTTTATAACTCCATAAGATGCATAACCAGCCATATATATATTATTTCGCATTTTTACTATAATGTCAATACTGATAATAAAAAATCCTCCTTTAAGGAGGAAAATTTTTTACTAAATAAACACGAAGTGATTATGGGTTTAAATAAAAATGCTTTTTAATGAATCCAATTGAGCTTGTTCTTGTTCTTCTCTTTTGGATTTATACAATAATTCTCCGTTGTAAAAAGGATTTGAACCCTCTTTATCTTTAGCTGTTTCTGCTGCAAATATTGCCATAAAGTGATTTGCAGGATTTACTTCAGAAGCTTTCTGGCTTTCTGTAACAACAGAGTTCACAGCAGGCATGTATTTCCCGTCTAATCTGTTTACTATTGCAGCTTGAGAATTTAAAAATTGAATTGATTTTAAAGTTTGCTCGTTAAATTGATACTGCAAAGAGTTGTTTATAGCAATTTGTTTTTGGGTATTATTATCAATTTTCCCGTTATATAAATCGATACCTAATTCCGCAGGTTTTGCAGGCGCATTAACCTGTTGAGTTGTAGATAAAGAAGGATTAAACTGTGCGCTTTTTTGTGCAGCACGGTTCAGGATTTCGTTTGATACTTCTTTTAAAATAGAGGTATCAATACCGTTTTTGTATAATGAAGTATAATTAACATTAAGACTCATTATTTTATCCCTTTAGTTCCTTACATGAAAATATTCGGCATTTTTCACAGAAACTTTAAGGATTTGAGACTATTGTTAAGTTATATTAAGACGTTTGCATTAATTCGTAACACAGACCGCACGGATACCTGAACTGTTGCGATATCCGTTGCCACGCGTCGTACCAGAACTGACGAAGCCCCGAAGGTATGCGTAGGTAGCGTATCCCTCGCCGGAGGACCACAAGGTGTACCAAGACGAACCTAAGCCCGAAAGTGCCTCAGGTATAGCTACACCTGAGCCGATTGAGCCTGCGCAGTTTATATATGACATGCTGTCGCTTGCACTAAAGCTGCCTCCGCCTTGTTTGCCGCCATAGAGTGCTGTTGCAATGTCTGCTAGTTCCTGTTCGGTCGGTAATCTGCCGCCTGCATCTTGACACTGTTTCATTGCGCCTGCCCAGTAATCACTTTCGTAGTTACAAGCATTAATTCCATACTTCGATTTATTAGCTTCGCAGTCAGCCCTTGTCATTGGGGTTGGTACTTCTGCGTTAGAAATAATCTTCACTCCGCCGATTTTTGCAAGCACCATACCTCTTATACTTGCACCATTAAATGTCAGTAAATCTTCGCCCATTTTATTCGGTTTTCGTGTTCCATTGAGGTCGTATACTCCTGCTAAACATGGACAGATACTTTTGTCCAGTTCTTCCGTATCGACTAAGCAATCTAAGTTGTAAGAAGCTATAACAACAGTACCGTCACCTAAAACAAAACTTGCAACATCTTTAAACCCGTTAGATTCTTTGAGATTTATTTTATCTGCAGAATTAATTTCACTTACATTAACACTATATATTTTATCTCCCTCTCCCGCATTCGTAGCTCGCTTCGCTCACACGACTGCTCCCTCTCCCGCTCAAATGATGCTGCGGGCGAGGGGAAAGGTTTTGGGCGAGGGAATTTACATTAGAAAAGTCGGCATGGATAGGTGCTGATTTGTCGATTGTATAACTCATAATCTCCTCTTCTGTCATGCTTATGTCATGGTTATGTAATATACAAGTCATTTTATATTTGTTGCAAGCTTTTGTCAAGGAGGATTATTTTAGGAGTATGCAACGGAGATTAGTAGAAAGCGGTACAGGTTGGGCTTTATATCTTCCTAAAGATATTTTACGTTTGTTAGGATATGACCCTAAAACAACGGTTGTTCAGTACAAAATTGAAAGAGATTTACTTAAAATCTCAAAAGTAAATCCTCAAGATACAAATAATAATTTTTTGCTAAAAAAAATAAATAAAAGCGGTAATGGTTACAGCCTTTATTTATCAAGTTCAATAGTTCAACTTTTAGAATTAACTCCCGAAGTTGATGAAGTAAAATATATTATACAAAATGAAACATTATATATACAAAAAGCTCATTAAATTTGGTCTAATGAAATTGCCTTAACTCCTGCATAACGAGCCTTGTCCATAAGTTTTACAACAGCACCGTGAGTTGCGTCTCCGTCTGTTTCAATAAGCAATCCGTCAGGATAGTTTTTCATTTCCTGTGCTAAAACTGTGCCTAATGAATCTTCTGCAATTTCTTCGTTATTAATATAGTATTTGTTGTTTTTTGTTACTTGAACGGTCAAAATTTGAGGGTCTTTTTCAAGTTTTTCCGCTTCAACATTTTCAGGTACGGCAAGACTTATACCCTGCTGATCTAATAATGGTGCAATAACCATCATAATAATCAAAAGAACAAGGAAAATATCCGTTAAAGGAGTAATATTTATTTCATTAAACATGTCTTTCATAATTATTCTTCCTCCGTAGGTAATTCAACGCTTGCTCTTTCTTGAAGTTCTTCTTGCTCCTTTTTATTAAGCGGTTCTCCTGCAACAATCAATTTGTGGTATTCGGCATTTTGCGCAGCATTCATAATATCCATGATTTTTGCGCTCTTTATATTTTTATCAGCTTTAACAACCACTTCAGATTTATCACCCTCAGGTTTTGCCGCAATTAGCTGATCTGTCAGCTGTGAAGCTTGAATAGGTGTTCCGTTAATATACATTGCTCCATCAGAAGTCACTGAAACAGTAACTTTTGCATCTTCAATGTTTACACCGTGGTTAACTTCAGGTACATCAACCGCGTTATCCATTGATTGAAATGACGGAGCAACTACGATCATAATAATTAACAAAACCAGAAAAATATCTGTTAACGGTGTTATATTAATTTCTGAAAATATTTTGCCTTTTCTATCTTTGCCAAATGCCATTTTTTTTACCTGTTATAAATTTACTTTTGTAGATGTATAAGCCGGTTTTGTTTCTTCTTCAGAGTCAACAAAACTCAAGAATAACAATTTGATTAATTGGAAATCGTCCTCAAAGTGTTTAACAACTGATTGGAATGAGTTGAAGAAGATTACCGCAACAATTGCAACACCAAGACCGAAAGCTGTAGCAATCAACGCAGAACCGATACCTGATGCTACTGTTGCCGCTTGGTTTCCTGAATCAGCAAGGATGTTGAATGTTAAAAGAATACGAACAACGGTACCGAACAAACCTAAGAACGGAGCAACACCACCAATTGTACCAAGTATTGATAAGTGGCTTTCAAGTTTTCTTGAAGCTAATGCTGCAGAGATATCAAATGATCTTGAGAATCCTTTTTTCTGTTCGGTGAAAATCCTAACGGCTTCTTCAATAACTTCCCCGATTACGCCGCCGCAACGAAGTGCGGTATCTTGAGCAGCACCTAAATCGTTTTTAGACAATTCGCGGTTTAATTCTTTCATGTAAATTGTGATGTTTCTTTGGTTTTTCTTGTAGAAAGACCATTTGCTGATTACAACGCCGACTACCAAGATTGAGCAAACAAAGATTGGTAATAATACCGGCCAGTCCATTTTAATTGAGCTTAACAATAGTTCCATAATTTTATCCTCTTTTTTCCTTTATTACTCTAATATTTTGTTGCACTGAATACGTTGTAATCAAATGTAAATTGAATATCAACGCTTGAATTTTTATACTCTGCGGGTAAAGGCCTGAACGGAGCGGCTAAATGTACCGCGTTCAGAGCAGCTTTATCTGCATTTGGTGCGCCTGATGATTTCAAAACTCTGCAAGACAGTAATCTTCCGTCTTTTGCAATTTTGAATAACAAAACGACACGTTTACTTTCATTTCCTTTAGGAGGATCCCATGACATTTTAATACGTCTTTGGAGTTCTCTCATGTATGGTCCGAAATCAGGTTCTCTGATAGCATCAATTCCCGGACGTCCTCCGCCTCCGCCCGGATTGCCTCCTCCCGAACCCGAACCGCTTCCGCCGGAGCCGGTTCCTGTTCCTGAGCCTGAACCTGTGCCGGTTGAAGCTTTTTTACCTGCGCCTGAACCTGAACCTACAGGAGCAAATGACGGATTAGGAGAATAACTTCCTCCACCTTTAGTTCCCCCGCCGTTAGAACTGCCGGAACCGCTAATCGGGCCTGTAGCGTATTGACCTGTTGTTGTTCCGCCGGATGGAACAGGCACTTTAAACGGTGAACCTGTCGGTTTTGTTGCTATTTTTGGAGTCATCGGCGGCTTTATAGATGGTCTTGCCGTTGGTGGCTGCGGTTTTGCAATATCCGGTTTTGGAATTGCTTTACTAACAGGTTGATTTGACGGCACGTTCTTTTGGGTTGTAGTTTGTTTTGCCGTCTTGTTATCGGCTTTTTTAGGAGCCGGACTCATAATATTGCTGATAATTGATTTCTTTTTAGGCGCCGGAGATGGTGAAGATGAAGCAGCAGGCTTTGCGCTAGGCTTTTGATTAGATGCAGGCATGGAAACCGGCAATTTCGGGTTATTAATTCCGCCTGTTCTTGAATTTCTGTCTGCTCTATATTTTGTATTTTTGTTTAACGGAGTTTCTTCTCTATCAACAAGTACAAATTCTATATCATTAGTTTTCGGTTTTGGCTTTGAGAATTTAAACAAATCGATGCCGATTAATGCAAAAATCAATACAATCAGCCATAGTACAAGTAACGTTGAGGGGTGAAGTATTGCAGAAATTGTCAAACCTTTCTTTAGGCTGATTGAGCCGTAATCGTCATCTCTTGTTACAGCGGGCATCTCAAAATCTTGAGATGGTTCTTCAATTCGTCTGAAATCGTTTTCTTTTATGTTTTCTGTGTATTTACCTAATATTGACATTTTATTCCCTAATCACACAATTTTTTATTTGTAATTATAATCTCTCTCAAATGTTTAATTAAGATTATTCCCCGAATTACTAATTTTCATCATTTAGAGGTTTAACTGTAATCGGCTGAGTAAGAATTAATTCAACGGAAGCATTTACGGGAATGTCTACTTCTTCACCCTTATCCCAGATAGATTTTATCAATCCTCCGCCAGAAGTTCCTACTTCATTCATTATTATAACACCTTTTCCGTAATTAAATTTTGAAACTTGATTTCCGGAAATTTGAGAAGCTGCTTCAGGTGTCAGAATAGAATTTGTATTTACGGTGTATAGATTTGTACCACCGAGAATTGTTCCTGTTTTATCTTCTGTTCTTACAACAGCTGAAATAGGAATATTTTGACCTGACGGAGTAACAATTCCGGTAAATCTTAAAGTCAATTTACCTCCGATAGAGCCATGTTTTGCTTTTGCGGCTTCAATAACCGTTCCTGAAACAGAACTGCCTGCCGGAGCAACAAGTGTGCCTTTAAAATAGTAATCAGAACTTAGTGCTAAACTTACTTCTTGCCCCTCAATTGCTGTTTGAGAATTTATAGGAGCAAGAAATACCGCTTTAAAGGTTTCTCCTGCCGGAACCGTAACCGTACGGTTAATCAAGGTGTTCGGGTAATTATAATTTTCAGTAGAATAAGCGCAACCTGAAACTGCGAACATTATTGCTGTAAAAATTATAAACTTCTTCATTAAATTCTCCTTACAAAAGGACTAATATCCCTACAATATTAGTATAACGCACTTAGGGATTTTGTCAATTTATTAAGAACTAGTATTCTACGGTATGCGTAATCTCTGCGGGAGCAGTTAGTACAATAATTAATCTTTCTCCTGCATCAATTTTTGTGTGCTGTCCCATTAAGCGTTTGCCTCCGGGACGAATTTGGAGTGTTGCTCCGCGATGGTTCCATGATATACCTTGAAATTTTTTTTGATAATGCGGCATTCTTACATAATCGGCAGGTTCTGTAAGCTCTCCGCCGAAAGTGTTGTCATTTGAATTGTACAGATAGCCTTTTATCGGGATTTCATATCCGTCTTGAAAGACAAGCTGCGTAATCTTTATTTTTAAAGCTGCATTTGTTCCTACAATAGGCTCGTTAATTTTTTCTATATATCCGTAAAACTCTGTACCTCTTGGGATAACATTTGTTTCATTAATATATAAATCGTTAGTACCTTGAAATTTAACTTTGTACCCTTCAGGACAAGTTTCTGTTGAAATTCCTTGCAAATTTACAACCGGAATAAAAGAACCTGTCGGAAGTGTTATTCCATTGTATGAGCGCATATCAAGTTGGAAATTTGGTATTTCATTTTCTGCTTTTGTAGAATTTATTCCAATGAATATTGCGCCTATAATTAATATTACTGCTAAAAATCGCTTCATATTAGTTATTATAACAATCAGGCTGTAAATATCAAGTAATTATTAAATATAACGTTATTAAAATTATCTAATGCAATAAATATTGATATGTATAAGCTGTTTATGTTTGACTAAACCAAAACACCCTGCAATATCTCATTTTCTATATATTTGAAGTGTTCTTTTAATGTTTGGTAGTTTTCTTCTGTCATCAAAACTCCGCGATATTTAGATGCATTTTTTATTCCGGAAATGTAGTAAGGATAAAATTTTCTAAAAAATTTAATACCGACTTTTTCGCCTCGAAGTTCAATCTCTTTTTCCAAGTGGTGGCGCATAATATCCATCTTTTCAAGCGTAGACGGTGCCGAAATTATTTCTCCGGTTTGAATATAAGTGCTTATTCTATAAAGTAAAGCCGGATCTCCTAATACTCCACGCCCTACTGCAATTCCGTCCGCGCCGCTTTGTTCAAGGCATTGAATTGCGTCCTCAACAGAAGTGACATCTCCGTTTGCAAAAACAGGGACATCGATATTTTCTTTTAAGACTTTAATTTTTCTCCAGTCGGCTTTGCCGAAATACATTTGAGCGCGTGTTCTTGCGTGTATTGTTATAAATTCTGCCCCAGCCTGTTGCATTTTTTGACAAAATTCAACATAATTCATTTCATTTTGCGAATAACCGAGTCTGCATTTAATGCTAACAGGTTTGTCGGTACCCTCTTTTACAGCCTGAACAAGTTCAAAAGCAAGTTCAGGTGTACGCATTAGAGCTGAACCGTCATTTCCGCAAACAACTTTTCTTACAGGACAGCCCATATTAATATCTATAATATCTGCAAATTGTGAAACTCGCTGCGAAGCCTTTTTCATTAAATCAGGTTTATGCCCGCAAATTTGATAGGCAATCGGGTGATGGCTTTCATCAATCATTAAAATATCAGTTTGATCTCTATTTTGATTTAAAAATTCGGAACTTATCATTTCGGTCGTCAACAGGCAATCCGGACAATAATCTCTTACAAGCGTTCGCAAAACATAGTCTGTAACTCCTGCCATAGGGGCAAGTGAAACTCTGCTTTCCAAAAGTTGTAATATTCTGTTATTTTGCATACTGTTTTAATTCTTCCGAGCGTGCTTTTGCGTATTTTTTGTAATCGTCATCATCAGCTTCAGAATTCGCATAAGCATTGTAATAATTATAGGCATCTTTATATTTGCCTAGCGCATCATAATCAGATGCTATCATGTAATTACAAATTGTAAAATCCTTATTTAAATCGTACGCTTTTTTTAAATCTGCAATAGCTTCATTACGTTTTTCCCGAGAATCGTAAATCATTCCTCTATAATAAAGAGCGTAAGCATTTTGCGGATCTTTAGACAGCAGTTGATTGAATTTTACAAGACTGTCATCAATTTTATTTTCTTCATATAAAGCAATCGCATCATTTAAAAGATTTGCATTGTCGGATTCTTCAATTGAAGCAAGATATTGTGCTGCTTGCGTGTTGTTTTTGTTGAATTTAACAGCTTTAGTTAAATAAATTTTTGCATTTTCATAGTCTTCAAGTTCGCCGTACAAAGCTCCGATATAGTAAGCTATATCAGAATCAATCGGTTTTAGGTCTAATGCTTTTTTATAATATTCAATTGCATTTTTAGTTTCTCCAAGTTCTTGATATGAACTTGCAATACCTAGTGTTGAATCTACAGTTGCAGGATTAATTGCTAAATAAGTGTTTATTGCATTTTTATAATCTTTTTCGTTATAAAATGCAGAAGCCTGTGCCATTTGAGCATCGGTTTTCATATTCGCAATATTTTTAATGGTGTCTGTAATTGTTTTATCGTTTGTAAATTTTGTTTTTGCATTTTCTAAAGTTGCAATGGCGCTGTTGTAATCATTTTTTTGAGCTTGAGCAAGTGCAAGGTTTACGTACATTTCAGAGTTTTTGCCGCCATCAGCCTTAATAGCTTCGTTGTACATATAAATTGCGTTGTCAAGCTTGTTGTCTTTGTGAAGTTCTATTGCATAATCGTAAATAAAGCCCGACGGATTTGAATTTGGGAAATTCAACGTTACGTATTCTACAAATTGTTCAGGAGAAAGAGTCTTTTTTACGTTATTAATCATTTGCCCTACAATATAATCATTGTCAGGCGCAAGAGCCATAACTTTTTTATACCCTTCTTGCGCAATTTTGTTCTCTCCTATTTTATCATAGCATTGCGCCCTGTATAAATTCGCGTTAACATTGTTTGGTTCTACAATCAACACCGATTCATACATTTTAATCGCTGTTCGGTAATCTTCTTTTTGTTGGTATAAAGTACCTATATTAATTCTGGTATTTATATTTGACGGATCAAGGGCTTCTGATTTCATATAGTATTGAAGTGCTTCGTCAAATCTGCCTTGTTTTTGCATAATAGCTCCCATATTTGCCGCAAGATTTGAATTGTTCGGAGAAGCTTCAAACTTATTTTTGAATGTTCTTTCTAATATGTATAATATGTCTTTGTTATCCGAAGTTGATCTTTCTAACACGTAGCTGTATTGTTTGTCGGCTTCTTCACCGTTTTTGTTAGAATCAAGAATTTTAGCGTAAGTGAGTCTTAAATTTAAATCATTTGGTCCAACTGCAACGGCTTTTTTGTAATATTCTTCTGCTCTAGGCAAGTTACCTAAGAGTTTCATAATATCCCCAATTTGTTCAAAGCTTTCTTTTTGAAGATTTTTGCTTCCTAGCGACTGTTGAAATTCATAAGCCGCAGCCGCAAAATTCCCTTCTGCACGAAGTTTTTTTGCGGTATTAAATCTGTTTTGCGACGATTGGTCAAAATTAATTGCCTCAAGGCATTTTTCGAGATTATTTGTTACTTGGTTTATTGCCTGAGAGGAATTTCTTACAGCCTCCGCATTAGGATAATACATTAAATAAAATAATGCACTTCGAAAATCATCAGCCGCTTTGCCGTATGCTTTGTCCTTATTCGCATATTCTGTTCCTCTTGCAAGAAAAGAGTTTACAAGACCTATTCTTGCGGAAGTATCCATATAATTAATTCTCAACGCGCTTTTAAATTCCGTAATTGCTCCGGAATACTGATACTGGGATAAATAACTTTGTCCCATGTCAAAATGTTCCCTAAAATCAGCAAGCGCACCTGAATTTAACAAAAATAACGCTAAAGATATTTTTACTGCGGCAGCTAAAGATTTTTTCATATAACCTGTCCTCTTTTTTAGTTGTATTTTATTACAATTTCTTTTTTGTGTATATATACAGGCAGGTTAATTGTAAAGTTATCTTTATAAAAAACACCGTAAGTTTAAATTCTTACGGTGTTAATTAAGTTTTAAATGTCAAATGAAGTTGTAGAAATAAAATTCATACATTCGTCAAACAGCTTTTGTAACGGCTGCGATAAATCAACGGCCTCCAATTCGATGTTTTCAAAGTTGTCGACCATTTCTTGTGCTGTTTTCATCATTCTTCAATACTCCTTATTTAACTTTGTCCGGTAAATGTTATTTATCCTTATGTGATATATATCGGATATAATATTTTTAAACTTTAATTTTGTATTAAAATTTTTAACCTTTTGCCATGAAAGACTTAATTGACCTGATTTAGCGCGTGTTACAATTCTTAATAACCGATAAAAATTCACAGCTTGCTTTATTTTTGCTTTTTGTGTTAAGATTAAAGCCGTAGTATAACTTTAATATAGGAGATAAAACAATAGCTAACGACAACAGATCAAAGGACAGAGTAATAATGAACGGTTTTATACGTTCAAAAGAAGTGAGGTTAATCGACCAAAATGGCGAAAATCATGGAGTAGTTCCGACATCAAAAGCCCTGCAAATGGCAGAAGATGCAGATTTGGATTTAGTATTGATAAGCCCTAATCAGGCTCCTCCTGTTGCAAAAATTTTAGACTACGGTAAATACAAATACGAGATGGCTAAAAAAGCTAAAGAAGCCAAGAAAAAACAGCATGTCGTAGAGATTAAAGAAGTAAAAATGCGCTATAAAATAGATGTCCATGACTATGAAGTTCGATTAAAAAGTGCAAAAAAATTCATTTCTCAAGGTAATAAAGTCAAAGTTGTTATAATGCTTAGAGGCCGCGAAATGCAACATTCTAATCTTGCGTTTGATCTTGCAAACAGATTTCTTGCGGATATGGAAAAAGAGCCTGTACAGCTTGAAAAGAAACCTCAATTTGAGGGGCGAAACGTGACATTCTATCTTGCACCGTCCTCTCAAGGATAGAAAATCTTGACTTTAAATCTTTAGCAGATAATATAATAAAGTAACTCCCATGAGTTTTAAAAATTTAAAAAGTGTGCCGCAATAGCTCAGTTGGTAGAGCAAGGGACTGAAAATCCCTGTGTCCTTGGTTCAATTCCGAGTTGCGGCATATTTTATACTTTAGAGCGAAGCTTTAAACTATAAATAGCAAACAGGGATTATAAAGCAGCTGAAATAAAATAATCTTTAACACTGGAAAGGTACCGAAATTTTTATGATAGATTTAATAGAGTTTCATGTAGTGGAACATTGCAATCTGAACTGCAAAGGGTGTATTCACTTTTCACCGCTTGCAGACAAAAGCTGTATTTCCCCGAAAGAGTACCGCAGTGATGTTAAAAGAATTTTTGAACTAACCTCTGGTAATGTTAAAGAAATACACATTCTTGGCGGAGAACCGCCGTTGCATCCGGAATTAAATAAGATTCTTAAGCTTACAAGAAGTTTCTTTAAAAATTCCGAAATAAAATTAATTTCGAACGGAATATTGATTTTAAGCCAAAAAGAAAATTTCTGGCAGACAATGAAAAGTAATGATATTCATCTGTCAATTACAAAATACCCGCTTAATATAAACTACCAAAAAATTTCTTATATGACGAAGAAATATGGTATTAAATATTCGTTTTATGCGCCAAGCAAAGAAAACTCTCAATGGCATTTCCCTATAGATTTACAGGGGACTCAAAATGAACAATACAGTTATGATAACTGCCGTAAAGGTAACAACTGCACAAATATTAATATCATAAAGGGTAAGCTTTATATGTGTCCAATAAGCTGTAATATAAAGTATTTCAACAAATATTTTGATAAAGATTGCAAAGTAGAACCGGCTGATTATTTAAAACTCAATGAGATAAAAAGTGTTGATGAAATAAACGAATTTCTATCTAAACCTACACCTTTCTGCAGATATTGCAACATCGATGGCAGAACTTTTGAAAATAAATGGGATATTACAAAAAAAGAAATTTCTGAGTGGACTTAATTTATAATTTCATAGATGATTCAAGAATATCAATTCTGGCTTCGTCTTCCTTAGATATCATTCCGTAAAAATTTTGTTTATTTTTAATCCACATCACTTCAAATTCCAATGCTTTAGAAATACCCTCTTCAACTGCAGAAGCATCTATCAGAGCTTTTTTTGCATCAAATATAACTTTTCGGGTTTCAAACCTTGTCAAATATGGAAGTTTTTCAAAAAACGGTACTGATTGAGCAGATACTCCACCTCCGACAACAAATTCTTTATTTTGATTCATCATTTTTTCAGACATTGTATATGCAATGTTAAAAATCTGGTTAGAGTTTATATCTTCTCTTGTTA
>CADBQQ010000059.1 GCA_902796825.1 uncultured bacterium | reverse complement strand
TTGGCGGTTCAGGGTTTTATAGCTTTTTAACTGATATTGAAGAAGTTAGAGTTGAAACTCCTTACGGTGAAACGAGTGATAGTGTTTTTATAGGTAAAATAGGAAATCATAGGGTCGCTTTTATGCCAAGACACGGAAGAAATCATTCTATTCCTCCTCATCTTGTAAATTTTAGAGCTAATGTATGGGCAATGAAGCATCTGGGTTGTAAAAGAGTTATTTCTCCATGTGCAGCAGGAAGCCTGCAAAAACATGTTAAACCGGGGGATTTTGTTATTTGTGATCAATTTGTAGACTGGACAGACGGTCGTAAAACAACTTTTATGGAAGGCCCCGATGTTCAGCACCCTTCTCCTGCTGATCCTTATTGCCCCGAACTTAGAAAAATTGCAATTGATACTGCTAAAAAACTTGGAATAACTGTTCATGAAAAAGGAACTGTTGTGGTTATTAATGGACCAAGATTTTCAACAAAATCAGAGTCAGCTTTCTTTACACGTCAAGGCTGGGAAGTTATTAATATGACGGCATATCCTGAGGCATATCTTGTGAAAGAAATGAATATGTGTCCTTTAAATATTTCACTGATTACCGATTATGATGCAGGACTTGTAGGAGATGTTCCGCCGGTTTCTCACGAAGCGGTAATGAAAGTCTTTAGTGATAATGTGGCGAATTTGAAAAATCTTTTATTCGGTATGATTGAGAATATTCCGCCTGAAACAGAAAACTGTGAATGTAATTCTTCTGTAAGACTATGCGTATAGGTAAATTATGGCACGATTTATAATAATACTTAATAGATTAATCAATTTGTATTTGTATTTTGTAATTATGGCATGTTTTTTAGGTTGCGTACCAAATATAAATCCAAATTATCCGTTATTTAATTATATATTCAAACTGGCAGGATTTTATCTTGTACCGCCTGTGTTGGGGTTAAACTTTTCACCGGCTTTTGTAATGGTTTGTGCTGCGCTGTTGTCTGTAGGGTTGCAAAAACTTTATAATAAATATTTTGAATCTAAAAAACCGGAGGTTATAGTAATTTCTGCAGAAGATTTTTTCAAGAAAGCGGAAGAATTTTCTCAAAAAACTGAAAATACTGAATATCCGAAAAGAAAGGATGACGAAAATGAGTAAAATATTACTGGCAATTCATTATTGCTTCTACGTATATATGATTATGATTTTAGTAAGATGCTTATTAACTTGGATTCCTGTTATCGATTGGGATAATCCTATAGTGAAACTTTTTACTGATTCGGTTGATATATATCTTAATTTGTTTAGAAAATTTATACCGCCGTTAGGAATGTTTGATTTATCTCCTGTTGTTGCGATGATTGCATTGATGTTTTTGGAGCGTATTTGTTTATATTCTGCGGTGCTTGTATTAAGTATTCTCGGTGCGGGGGCGTAGGATATGAAAATCGTAATTTTCGGTGCAACGGAGATAGGATGTCTGCTCGCGACAGAATTTTTTGAAGATCACGATATTACCGTAATTGATAAAGAAGAAAATCGTACGGAAGAATTTGACAAACTTGATATAAGTTTTGTTCAGGGTAACGCAACGGATATAAAAATTCTAAAGCAGGCTGACATAATGAATTCGGATGTATTTATAGCTTGCACTGCTTCAGATGAAGCTAATATTGTGGCGTGTTTATCTGCTAAAAAAATAAGCGGTATAAGAACAATATGCTTTGTTTCCCGTTCTGAATACAGAAACGCTATGGAACTTGACAGATCGGATGATTATCTCGGAGATTTCTTTATTGATTATGTAATCTGGCCGGAAGAACTTCTTACTCAAGAATTATTCAGAATTGTGACTGTTGCGCATGCTCTTGATGTTGAAAATTTTGCTGATGGCAGGGCGCGTCTTTTAGAATATAAAGTCAAACCGTTATCACCAATTGTCGGTAAGATGGTCAAAGATTGCGGATTTACCAATGATACAATTATTGTTGGTATAAAAAGAGACAATCTTTTGTTTATTCCTAACGGATTAACCGAAATAAATGAAGATGATAAATTGATTTTTATGGGAACTTCCCGTTCTCTCGATATTTTGGCAGGTACATTTTTCCATGAAAAAGAACAGGTTAAGTCTGCTGCGATTATAGGCGGCGGGAATGTCGGTTATATGCTTGCAAAAAGTCTTGAGGTGATGAAAATCAAGACAAAAATTATTGAAAAAAATTACGAAAGGTGTGAGTTTCTTGCCAATGAACTTAACAAAACCCTTGTTATAAACGGTGATGGTACAAATTTAAAATTACTGGATGAAGAGGAAATCGGAGCAAGTGATGTTGTGATTTCTGTTACCAACAATGATGAAAGAAATCTTTTATGTTCTCTTTTGGTAAAACAATTGGGAGTAAAAAGAGTTATATCGAGGGTATCGAAAGTTTTAAACATACCTTTATTTGAAAAAGTCGGAATTGATATTGCAGTTTCTCCAAAAACTTCTGCAATCAATGAAGTTCGTAATGATTTGGATGAAACTGATGTAGACATTCTTGCGACTGTAGAGCAGGGACAGGGTGAAGTTTTAGAAATCTCGGCAGGAAATGAGTTTAACGAAATGTTAATTAAAGATATGAGATTTCCGGCTCCGGCAATTGTGGGGGTTATCCAAAGACGTAATCACGTCATAATTCCAAAAGGTGATACACGGATACGTACAAATGATATTTTGATTATTTTTACAAAATCTGAGACCGCAGCGCAAATAAGAGAATATTTTAAGGTAGTGTAATTTATGCGTATAAATTATCTTGCAAATGCTTTAGGATTAATTTTGATGGATATAGGGCTGGTGACCTTTATACCTATTATTGTTGCACTTATTTATGGTGAGTACGAAGCAATATTACCATTTTTTACTGCCGGAATTTGTGCTATTGCTTTAGGGGATGTTATTCGCAGGGCAGTAAAAAATGCGAGTGATGTTAATGCTTTAAATGATATTAAACGTTCCGAAGCGCTTGCGATTGCTTCTTTTGCATGGATTTTATTCGGTATAATAGCTTCAATTCCGTTTTTATGTTCAGGCTTTAGCGTGATAGATTCTTTATTTGAAGGGGTTTCAGGTATAACAACAACCGGTGCTACTATTTTGACAAATTTTGACATCCCGAAATCTTTGCTGTTTTGGCGCTCATTTACTCAGTGGTTAGGCGGTATGGGAATAATTGTCCTATTCGTGGCAATTTTACCGCAATTTGCTGTTGCAGGCAGACAAATGTTTTTTGCAGAAGCTCCCGGACCTACAGAAGAAAAACTTACTCCGCGTGTAAAAAATACAGCATCCGTATTGTGGATTGCTTATTCTTCTTTAACATTGTTGTGTGCAATTTGTTTATGGTTTGCGGGCATGAACCCGTTTGATTGTATTTGCAATGCAATGTCAACCCTTTCTGCAGGTGGTTTTTCTCCAAATCCTGAAAGTATTGCAGGGTATCATTCAAATGCAATTATTTATATAATTTTGGCTTTCATGTTTATCGCTGGGGCAAGTTTTGTTGTTCAAGCTAAAGTAATTACTAAATTTGATTTAAAATATTTGTGGAAAAGTGAAGAATTTAAGTTCTACACAAAAATTATTTCTATAACAGCTTTGATACTTGCGGCATTTTTGTTTTTTGAAATGAATTTTGATATAAAGCATTCATTAACAGCTGCATTTTATCAGATATTATCACTTGCAACTTCTACGGGTAGTTCCAGTGAAAACTATCAGTTATGGACTTTAAACCCTAAAATAATATTATTTGCCGGAATGTTTTTGTCGTCTTGTTCGGGATCAGCCGGCGGTGGTATCAAAATGACAAGATGGCTTATTTTGTGGAAATATATTAAAAACGAAATGTACAAAATACTACATCCGAATGCTGTTTTGAGTATAAAAGTTGATAATGTTGTTGTTCCGAATGAAGTTATAAGACAGACAATATTTTTTGTCAGTGCTTTCTTTGTTATTTATGCTTTCACGGCAGTATTGCTATTAATTTCCGAAAAGGATATTGTAATCGCCGCAACATCTTCAATAGCATCTTTAGGAGATGTCGGGCCTGCGTTAGGGCATGTAATCGGGCCTGACGGAAATTATTCAAGTTTAAATGTTTATTCAAAAATTATTTTTATTTTAAATATGTTAATAGGACGTTTAGAAATAATCCCGTTTTTGGTGTTATTCCAAAAAGATGTTTGGATGTTGAAAAAATAAGAACTCCCGTTTTTACGAGAGTTCTTTTTTGTTTATTCTTTTACCGGATTTTCAGGCTTTTGCGGCAGGTCCCCTCTTTTAAAATCAGGTTTGCCCGGTTTTTGCGGAGTTCTGTTTAAATCTCGTTGTCCGCCGTTTTCAATTGCGTAAAATTTTGCTTGTTTATGCAATTTTACCGCACCTTGAGGCGGAAGCTGTCTGTCAAATCTTTCCATTCTCGGAGGCATTTTATGCATTCCTCTATGGCAATCACAAGGCGGAATAGCAGGTTTTAAAAGATGTGCCGCAAAAATAATTGCAAGTAATGTTCCAACAAATACAGAAGTGGTTAAAAGTAAAAATTTAGCAGCAATTTTGTAGCATTCACATTTGCAGTTGCATTCTTTGTTTTGTTCATCTGTCATAATGAATCTCCTTATTTTAGGTCTACATTATGTAAAACGAATTACAAATTATTTTGTTCATTTTATTCTATATTTCAAATTCTCCAAATGGCTCAAGATTATGATAAATGTAAGAATTGTCAACAAATTGAGGGTTGAACATGTTTTTCTGAACTAATATTTTTACAATGTCAGGTAAAAGTTTTGTACTGCCGGCAAGAGTCCCGTTTTTTCCTGTAGCTTGTTTGCCATCATAAAAAATTTTGCTTCCTGCAAATTCAAATTCTTTAATATTACTGCGCGTACAAGGCAGGCAATCTGATACAAGTATAATTTTATCTGTCGGTTTACATTTAAATAATAATTTTAGAGCTTCATCGCTAACATGCACCCCGTCAGCAATAATTTCTGTATATATATTATCATCCAGTAATGCAGAGAGTAATGTCGATTTTCCTCTATGAGTTATGCCGCTCATTGCATTAAATGTATGCGTAGTACCGCTACAGCCTGTCAAATCTCCGCCGATACAGTGTCCAGCTTGGACTTTAACTCCTTTTGAATTTAAATAATTTAATAATTCAATGTCTGCTAATTCAGGCGCAAGCGTAATAATCTTGATAAAATCATCTTCAATCTTTTTGAAATTATCAATTGTCGGCTTCATAAACCAATCTGAATTGTGTATACCTTTTTTTTCAGGGTTTAAAAATATACCTTCAAGATGCACGCCTGCAATGCGAGCCATATCTTTTGTTTGCTGTATTGCGGCTTCTTTAATTCCGGAAATCTGTCTTTTGGTGTTATCAATACTATCTGTTACAATAGTAGGGAAAATATAGCCGATACCTTCTTTAAATATTTCGCGTGCAAGGTATAATATTTCATCAACATTAGCTGTATTGAAATTAATTCCGTAGCATCCGTGAAAATGCTGTTCTACAAGATATTTAACTTTCATTTCACCTCTAAATTACGCTTCCAGCGAAAACTTTTCTTGCTTGTTCTCTATCATCAAAATGTATTGTTTTGTCACGTAAAATTTGATAATCTTCGTGTCCTTTACCTGCAATAACAACCACATCATTATTTTCTGCAATTGATTTCAACATTGCAATTGCCTCCCCTCTATCAGGTTCAACAGTAACAATTTCTGGAGAAACAGAATTTAAACCTGCAATAATATCCGTAATAATTTGCTGCGGGTCTTCCGAACGCGGATTATCGCTTGTGATAATAATCCTATCAGCAAGCTTTTGAGCAATTGCCCCCATTTTTGGTCGTTTGGTCGCATCTCTGTCTCCGCCGCAGCCGAATAAACAGATTAATTTTCCGTCTTTTGGAGTAATCTCTCTTGCCGCTTTTAAGACGTTTTCTAATCCGTCAGGAGTGTGAGCATAATCAACAATTACAAGTGGTTTTTTGTTTACGACTTCAAATCTGCCTGCGACTCCGTGAACATTTTGCAAAGCTTTTAGTGCAATTTTAATATCAATCTCTTGAGCAATAGCCGCTGTTAATGCCGCTAAAACGTTATATACGCTGAACATTCCGTTCATGTGTAAATTAACAGGATACTGAACACCTTTTATATCAAGAGTAAATTCTGCACCGTTAAGAGAAAATTTGATATTTTTAGCCATAACGTCAGCTTGTTTTTTGACTCCATAAGTTAGTTTTTTTACTCCATCAGGAACTACAGATAAAAATCTTTCACCGTATTCGTCGTCAATATTTATTACTGCAAAATTATTTTCTTCAAGTCTTTCAAATAAAAGAGCCTTAGCTTTAAAATAATTTTCCATAGTAATATGATAATCAAGGTGGTCCTGAGTTAAATTCGTAAATACTGCCCCATTAAAACGGCATCCTCCGACTCTGTTTTGTTCTAAAGCGTGTGAACTTACTTCCATTACAACATTATCAATTTTTTCTATATCCTTAATCATTCTCAACGTTGCTTGTAGTTCAGGAGATTGCGGAGTTGTATGTTTTGCATTGCGATATTCGCCATCAGAAGATAATTTATAGCCCAAAGTGCCAATAAGAGCGCATTTCTGCTTATTTTCTTCAAAAATTTTCTGTATTAAATGTGTTACGGTTGTTTTTCCGTTTGTACCTGTAATACCAATCAAATTTAAACCTTTTGACGGGCTTGAATAAAATCTGTCTGCGATATCTGCAATTTGGTGTCTGGTTGAAGCAACTTGAACCTGCGGTACATTAACGTTTTCAATAGGTTTTTCAACCAACAATGCAACTGCTCCGCTTTCAATTGCTTTCTGAGCAAATTCATGACCGTCTGTATGTTCACCTACTAAGCAGACAAAAATATCTCCCTTTTTTGTTGTCAGAGAGTTGTAAGAAATTCCTGAAATTTCTACGTTTTTAAAATTTATAAGATCTTTGTATTTTAAATATTCAATTAATTCGTCTAATTTCATTTTTATCCTTCTTTCTTTTAATTTTTCTTTGTTTTAGTTTGAATTTTATCAGGTTTGATATCAAGAATTCTTGCCACTTGTTCGGTTATTTCCCTGAAAACAGGACCGGCAACGGTGTTACCCCATACAGGGCCATTTTTAGCGCTGTCAACGACAACATATATCAGAACTTGCGGATCGTCAGCAGGGAAATATCCTATTGTTGAGGTATACATTGCGCCCGAGTAGCCGACACCGTGTTCTAAAGGTTTTCTTGATGTACCTGTTTTAGCGGCAATATTGTATTTATCTGATTTTATACAAGATTTTCCGTTATTAACACTTTTTACCAGTAATCGGGTTATAGTTTTTGCTGTTTCGGGTGAAATTGTCGGAATATATTTTATTTTTTCTTCAGCTTCTTCGGGTGAATATTTTATAACGTGCGGAGTTACACGCACTCCGTTATTCGCAAGAGCTGAAACGGCAGAAACCATTTGCATAATAGAAACAGATGTTCCGTAACCGTAAGACATTGTCATGTGCAAACCTTTATCCCAGTATTGCGGAGAAGCTAACAATCCCGAAGATTCACCTGCCAAATCTATTCCGGATTTTTCACCAAATCCGAATTTTTTTAGCATGTCATAAAATTCTTTATGAGTCATCAAAAAACCGACATTTACTGAACCAATGTTGCTTGAATGCTCAAATAAATATACAAGATTGATATTTCCGGGAGCCCCTTTTTGTTTGTAGTCGTAGTTTTCAATAGTGTAATTTCCGAATTTCATACGTCCGGAATCTTGTATAATTGAATTTTCGTTTATTTTTCCAAGCTCCATTGCGCTTGTAACAGTTATGGTTTTGAAGGTCGAACCCGGTGGATAAACATCGGTTAAAGTCCAATTTTTAATTTGTGTATTAGATGCTTTTTGAAAATAATTCGGGTCATAAGTCGGATAAACGGCATAAGCAAGAATTTCACCGTTTTTAGGGTTCATAACTATTGCAGCTCCGCGTAATGCGGCTTTTTCTTGTATGATTTTATACAATTCTTTTTCACATACGTGTTGAATTGCAGCATCAATTGTTAATGTTACATCTTGTCCTTTGGGAGTAATTGTAGGAGCTACAGGATCTGTTGAAAATTTGTATATAATTTTGCCGTCGCGGGTTTGCTGATAACCTGTAGCTTTTACGACATGCTCAAGTTTATCTTTTGCTGAAAGTTCAACTCCGTTAGATACATTTGCATCAAAATTATAAAAACCTAAAACGTGTGCGGCCAGTCCTCCTTGAGGATATTCTCTGGTGTTCTTTTTATCTAAGGAAATAGAACGAAATCCGTTATCGCTTATTATTTTCATTATTTTTTTTGCTGTGTCGCGATCTACATCTTTTTTTATAGCAATAACTTTTATTTTTTTGTCTGAAAGTTTTTTTACAAGTGTTTGTTCCGGTATCCCAAGAACAGGCGCAAAAAGTTTGGCAATACTTTGCGGAGTTTCCTTTTTTGTATAGTCAACGGGACGAGCATAAATGTTATAATAAATTCGGTCCGTTGCAAGTTTTATACCGTTTCTGTCATAAATGTCTCCGCGAAGTGCAAAATTATGGCTTGCTCTTTGCAGTCTCCCTCTTTCTCTATAATTCCTGAAATCAAATATTTGAAGAATAAATAAATGTACAATAAGTATAATAATTACAATAAAAAACAATAGTTCCAATATATCTATTGCACCATTGCAATATTTATTTTTTGACCGTTTAATATTTTTGTCGTCAATATCTTTTTTCATTAAAACTATCCCTTATTTTAATTTTATCATAAGGCTATGCAAATATCACAAATATTAAATAAATTTACGAAAATAAATTGTTGATGTACAATGTATTAATGCAAAAAATATTTTTAATTTTATCACTATTCTTTTTATTAATTCCTAGAGTGAATGCGGCTACAATTGTATATCCTAAAAGTCAGAACGTCACAATTAATTCTGCGTGTACTTTTTTTATAGGAAATGAAGATGTTACAAAGATATTGACTATTAACGGAGAAAAAGTTGATGTTTATAAAACAGGTGCTTTTAAACATTCGGTAAATCTAGAATATGGTGAAAATGTTTTTGAAATAGATAATGGAATTGAAATGCAGATTTATAAGATAAATCGCGGCGAAACACCTGTTTATAAACCTGATACAAATGAATTTGCGAAGTTAACGGAAAATGAAAATAAAACTCTTTTAAACGAATTAAAGGGTATAAAAAGTAACAGTGAAATTAATATTACAATAGATGCAGGGCACGGAGGAAAGGAATATGGTGCAATAGGCTGTCTTTGTGAAAAAGAAAAAGATATTAATCTTCAAATAGCAAAAAAACTTAAAATGTATTTAGAAGATGCCGGTTATTCGGTGTTTATGACAAGGGAAAATGACAGCTATATAGGGCTAAGAGATAGAGTAGATTTTTCGAACAAAAATAATACTCATATTTTTATAAGTATTCATGCTAACGCACTTCCTGACTCTCGAGCAAAAAGCAAAATTAACGGTTCAGAGGTTTATTATCTTTATCCTCAATCAAAAGCTATGGCACAAAGTATTCTTAATTCACTTTCAAAATACACAGGATTAACAGCAAGAGGAGTTTATCAGAGAAATTTTGCAGTAGTGAGAAACCCAAATGCTATAAGTGTTCTTGTTGAAGTCGGATATATAATTGACCCGGAAGATGAAGAAAAACTCATTAACAGTGATTTTCAAAACACTGCTGCAAAAGCAATTATGCAAGGAATGGAGAATTATTTAAATGGCATATAATAATGAAAAACTCGGGGCTTTTATTGTACCGACAGGAATTGGGGCTTCAATTGGCGGTTACGCAGGAGATGCGAGCTCTTTTGCAAGAAAGTTTTCACAAATTTCAAGGCTCATTGTTAACCCAAATGTTGTTAATGCAGGCTGTTTTTCCGGAATAACGCCGAATATGCTTTACGTTGAGGGTTACAGTCTGGATAGATTTTTTAAGGGAGAAATTAATTTAGTACCCTCCGAAAATAATAAAATTGGTATAATTTATGATAAAGCAATTCCTCAAGATGTTTTGAATATTCATATTAATACACAAAATGCTGTTAAAACTGTATATGGTATTGATGTAATAGAACATGTTATTACGGAAGAACCGGTAGATGTTGAATTCTTCATAACAAAAGAGGGTATTTCAACAGGCGGAATAAAAAATATATCTACAATTGAAAAATCCGCCGAAAAACTTTTAAATAACGGTTGTGAGGCGATAGCGATTGTTTGTATGTTTGAAGAACCTGAAAATGATAATGAAAATTATTGCAACGGTTTGGGAGTTGACCCTGTAGGCGGTGTGGAAGCAATAATTTCTCATTGTATTTCAAAGAAATTTAAAGTGCCTTGTGCGCATTCTCCTGCTTTTAAAGACTATCAAATATATCCGCAAATTGTCAATCCAAAATCGGCATCAGAATACATTACGCCTACATTTTTACCTTGTATATTGCTCGGGTTATCTCAGTCTCCAAAAATATCAAAAGATTTTACAAAAGGGATAAATATAAAAAATCTCGATTTTCTTGTTATGCCGTACAATTCGCTAGGTTCAATTCCTGTGTTTGAGTCTGTAAAACGAGGTATAAAAGTTTATGCTGTTCGGGAAAACAAAACCGAATTAAATGTTACTAAAGAAAAGTTGTTTTTAAACGAAAATATTATTGAAGTGAAAACTTATGAAGAAGTGCTAAATTTAATTAATTCGGGAGCTTTATCAAGTTTATAAAATAACTTTGCGGATTCTCTAAATTGTTTTGGATTTGCACTTGTGTAAAATTCTTCGTACTTCTTGTCGCTTTTATTTCGCACTAATCCGCAAGAAGTTAAATCTTCTTTTATAAATTGCGCAAATGGTTCTGCCGGATCAATAAACATCTCTTTAGGTGCGAATTTAGACAAAATTCCTAAAAGATAAGGGTAATGTGTACAGCCCAATATAATTTTTTCAGGGGAATTCTGCATCATTTTTTCTAAGTCAGATTTGACTTGTGAGATGCTGTCTGTATTCTCGAGTAAATTGTTTTCAACTATTTTTACCCAATCAGGGCAAAATTGACCATAAACTTTAATATTATTGTTGTATTTTGCAATTTCTCGCTCATAGGCTCCTGATTTGATAGTAGCTTTTGTTGCAAATATGCCCATCCGTTCAACATTAAGATTTGCCAAAACTTTAGCAACAGATTGCACCACAGGGTAAAGTTTAAAATTATATTTATCTTTGATGTCGTCATAAATGACGGAAGATGTTGTGTTGCAAGCCATAACAACAGCTTTACAGTGCTTTTGTTCAAAGAATTTCAAAATCGCATCAGAATACTCCAATAATTGTTTTTTAGATTTTTCTCCATAAGGAACATGCGCAGTATCTCCAAAAAAGATATAGTTTTCATCAGGCAGGAGTTTTTTGACTTTATTCATTACAGTCAAACCGCCTACACCTGAATCAAAAAAGCCTATTGGTCTGTCATTATTTAAAATATTCATCAATACCTTCTACTATTGCTTTTGCAGTAGCATCTTTTCTGCTCTCTGTTATAAGCTGTGATCTTTCTTTAGGATTTGATAAAAATCCGATTTCTACCAAAATGGCAGGAGCTGTCGTATGGTTTATAACATAAAATTTAGATTTAAACAATCCGCGATCATTTGAATTTATATTATTAAGCATTGAAGCATGTACGCATTTTGCAAGTCCTAAACTGTTGTCTTTATAATAATGGGTTTCAAGACCTGACGGAGTTTCGCTGTTGCTTGAATTTACATGGATGCTTACAAATATATCCGGCATAATTGCTTCACTGATATCAACTCTTTCTTGCAGTGAAACAGTTGCGTCTGTTGTGCGGGTCATTGTAACCGCATAACCTTTTTTAGTTAGCAGTTTTTCAACTCGTTTAGCAATATCAAGTGTTATTTCTTTTTCATTTATGTTTCCGCGTATAGCTCCGCAATCAGAACCGCCGTGTCCTGCATCAATGACAATATATTTTTTATTGTCTTTGCGCAGCGCAGGAACTATTTCTGATAAATTGAGTTCCGGCATTGTCATTACCGGTGTTTCTATTTCTTGTTTAGGCAGTGTTTCTTTTAAGCGTAAGGTTTTTCCGTCTGCTCCGATATGGATATCTGTTTTGCTTTGATTATCTATAGGAAATAATAATTTTAATTCCCCATTGCTGTTTGAAATTTTTATATTTTCAAAAGGTGTTTTTGCTATAGATTTTTTTAATAAATCTTGGTTATAATTCCCAACATTGTATAAATTTAATTCTAAATCTTTTTCATTTCTATCTATTCCAAAAATAACAGGATTGTTAAAAAACAGTTTAATACTGTGTACATTTGACGAAATTTTGTCATATTTAGAAGAAGTCATTGCAACTTGAGTGTTTTCAATTATCTGAAAATTTGTTTTATCAACGAAAGCAAGTCTTTGGGTATCTGCAAAGATTACCGGAGTATATTTTTGAGGATTTTGTGTTGTTATTACAATTCTTACCGTATTTGTATCAAATTGTCCTATTTTTATTGCATCTGAACCGTATGTAAAAGATTTATTTCTTATGGCCGGATTTACTACCGCATTGTGAATGTCATAAACAATTCTGTTCGGATTGGTTAATTGAAACGGTCTTGTTAAAGTGTAAGCACCTGTTCCAAATATAACAGGATATCCGGAGTTAAAATTTATACAGTCTAAATAATATTTAGAACGTAATATCATATTTTTTTTAACAAGTACATAATTTTTTGCAGAACCAATGTCAAATGCAGAATTTATTTGTCCAAGCAAGCTGTCTGTCCCTACTTGAACAGGGGTTTCGATTGTTGCAGCTTCAAATAAGTTCGCATCTTTATTTTCTAAATATGCGCCTTGAAAATAATAGTTATTTATTGTCGGATTTTTAAATCGAATAAATATTGTATTGTTGAGTTTTCTTAATTGTACGTTATTCGGGTTAAATTTATCAGAATAAGCGAAAGCTATTCGCACAACCTCTTCCGCGCGTGATTGCTGACTTACTGTAATTTGGTTGATTTCAGAATTGTTTAATACAATATTTTGCAGCGGACAATTTAAAACAGCCGGGCTTATGTCAATATATGCTTTTTTATTCGCAGAATCAATATATAATTGAGGTTTTACGTCAAAATTAAAATCCTCGTTATCAAAAGAATTTATGGATAAAATGCTGCCTGAATTATCATAATTGATAGAATTAATATTTAGCGTAGAGGCAAAACCACCTTGCGCAAGCATAAGGATAAATGTAAAAATGAATAAAAATTTAGCGATAAAACTTCTCATCTTAATATAATTATAAGACTTAGAAAAATATAAGGCAAAATATTAACAAAAAGGCAATTTTTTATTTAACAATGTATTTATAGAAATATATGTTGTAGGAGGTAATATAAAAATGGGTTTTAAAGAGCAATTATTGAAAGATGGTTATAATTTTTTAAATGGAAGTAAAGATGTTCTTGTAAAAATATACACAGATGCAACCTCTGTAACTCGCAATTATTTCAAATTTGGCAAAGCTGGTATAACGCAGCTTAGAAGAACGGTAGCTCCTAACAAAGTTATTCATTATATAAAAAATCCAAACGGGCAAGAAACATATAAGACATTTAGGAAAAATTCGGTTACAATTGAAAAATACGGCCCGGATATCGGTTTTGATGTCAAAGAAATATTTTTTTCTCCGAATAATAAGTCCGTTCAGCAAATTTATCATGAATGGGGCGGGAAAAATTCCGGCAAAGTTGTAAAAAATTATGCCAGGAACGAACTATTTGAATCTAGAATTTCTCAACAATTAAATTATTTGCCGCTTAAACAAAATCCTTTTAATATTGCAAAACTCTAGATATAAATATTTTACCTAAAAAAACAGTGATAATCTTTGTTGGTGTACGCCCGAAGAGATTGTTTCGGATTTTGCTATGCTTCGGGCAAGTACTCATTTCGCTACGCTGTCATTCGTTATTGCCCTCGCACCTTACGGGTCTACTTTCGCTATCGCTCACATTCGCCCTACGCAAAATCCTCCGAACTCCAAACCGGAGTTCTAATCCATATTCGAACATAAATAAAAAGACAGAGATAAACCCTGTCTTTTTATTTACGCCCGAAGAGATTGTCTTGCTGCGCTCGCCTTCGACGTGACTTCGCTTGCACCTTATATGTCCTGCGGACCGCCTGATAATAAGGTGCAAGGCTACGCACTTGGCTCGCTTGCGCTCGAACTCCCGACAAGGCTTTCGCCTTATCGGATGTAAAATAACAGTCGGTTTGAGAAGAAAAAACATGGATTTTGAATATTGTTCTATATTTTTGTAACAAAAAGGCAATTTTTAAAG
>CADBQQ010000058.1 GCA_902796825.1 uncultured bacterium | reverse complement strand
CTCTGAGATTGATGAGTTCAAAGGTTCCTGGAAATTATTAGGTAAAATGGCACCTGAAAAATTGCGAGCATTAAAAAAAGTTGCAACAATTGAAAGTGTTGGTTCTTCGAACCGTATCGAAGGGAACAAACTTTCTGATAAGCAAGTTGAAGAATTGTTATCCCGAATAAAAAAACAATCTTTTGCAAATCGCGACGAAGAAGAAGTTGCAGGATACGCAAAACTTGCTGATACAATATTTGAAGATTGGGAAGTTATTCCGTTATCAGAAAATTATATCAAACAGCTTCATAAAATTTTGTTAGAGTATTCTTCAAAAGATGAAAAGCATAAAGGTGAATACAAAAAAATATCCAATGCAGTTGCTGCATATGATAGTGAAGGTAAAGAACTTGGTGTTGTGTTTGAAACAGCAACTCCTTTTGAAACACCATTAAAAATGCAAGAACTTGTTGATTGGACTAACAAGAATTTGTCAGATAGGTTTTATCATCCGCTTATTGTTATCGGAATTTTTGTTGTTAATTTTCTTGCAATTCACCCTTTCCAAGACGGAAACGGTAGATTATCCAGAGCATTAACAAACCTGTTATTGCTAAAATCAGGTTATGCTTATGTTCCATATAGTTCAACAGAATCAATAATTGAGGATAACAAAGAGGGGTATTACAGAGCCCTAAGACAAACTCAAACAACTTTGAATGGTCTAAAAGATCCTGATTATGAACCGTGGCTAATGTTTTTCCTGAAGACATTACAAAAACAAAAAATCAGACTTGAATATAAAATTGAACATGCAAATACTTCTGTTAAAACAAACCTAGATTTACCGGAAATATCAGCAAAAATCATGGAAGTTTTTGAAACCAAAGACAGAGCAACAATTTCTGAGCTATCTGAATTAACAGGGACGAATATAAATACAATCAAGAAGCATTTATCAAGTCTGGTTGAAAATAATTACCTTACAAAGCACGGCAAAACCCGCGGTGCATGGTATACAAGAAACTAAACTAATACATATAAGTTATGAAGTGTTAACTATGCTGTATAAAAGATTTTGTGCATATTAAAGAAGAACCCATATTAATTGCCCAAAGTGAAGATTTAGGGTTAGATTATATAATTACAAAAAGACAATTAGAAGGTATAACTTTTGAGGTAAATGGTAATATAAACTACAGAGAACACTATTAGTGAGGATTGTACTATCATATTATAACATCATAAAGGAGTTGAGATGTCAGATACTCAAATAGAAGAAACAATAAATACTGCCAAACAAGATTTTGTAGATTTACTTGACAGGGAAAAATTAGCAGAAAATTTTTTAAAAGTAATTCTTTCGCAAAATGCAAAAGTATATAGTATAAATGCACCTTGGGGTGCAGGAAAAACATATTTTTTGAAATTTTTAGAAAATTCATGCATAAATCATAAAGTTCCATTTATGCAATATAATATTTGGGAAACTGACTATTTAGATAATCCTTTAAAGTCAATTTTGAATGAATTTTTAAATTTAGTACTTGAACTTGAATGCAACAAGTATATTACTAAAGAAGTTAAAGAATTAGCAAAACAAACAAAATATTGTACTTCAAAATTTATTGATTTCATAAAAGCATTTGGTTTCCATCTTGATTTGGTTATCCCTTATCATGATGGAGCTAATTCTGTTCAAATGGGAGTATCAAAAGCACCCGCTGTTAATTATGATGAATATGATAAAATGAAAAGTTTGAAAGATGAGATTATAAATAATCTTAGACAAATAGTGTCATCCGTACCCAGTGATAAAATTATCATAGGTATAGATGAACTTGATAGATGCAGACCCGATTATGCCATCAAGACATTAGAAATTATCAAGCATTTTTTTGATATTGATAAACTGATTTTTGTACTAGCTGTTGATAAGGAGCAATTAAAAAATACCGTAAAAGTGTTATATGGAATGAATGCTGACACAGATTGTTATCTTAAAAAATTTGTTGATGTCGAATATTTGTTGCCTAAATCAAATATAAGCATGTTTGTTAAACATTTAATTGAAAATAAATATTCATTAGTGAATGAAATATTCCAAGTTTATAATAATAAACCTGCGATATTAATACAAAATCATAGGAATGAGTGGTATTGTTCATATATACAAGAAAAAAACTATCTTGCCAATATTATTATTGGTCTATCACAAATTTACTCATTGGAATTAAGAGATATAGATAAAATTATATTGAAATTATCAATCATAATGTCATGTTTCCCAGAAGATAGTGTTTTATGTTTACCATTTTTAATTGATTTAATAATCTTAAATATATACCATCCGTACATATATAATTATATTAAAACAACTATACCTGCGGATAATTATCAAACATTTGAAAGACTGAATAAATTGAGCATAACCACACACAAAATAATAAAAACAATAAATGCTGATAAATATATTGAAAGCAATATTTATGAATGTCGCAAAGATTTGAAAAATTATTTTAATTTGATTGATTTTGCTCAAGATTTTGATTAATGTCTATAAATTAACTTGACTGAAACCGATAGATTTTATAGTGGTTTTTAGTTGTTTTGCAATGTATGTTAGGGGCAAAATTTACTACTAATCAAATATAGTAAATACTTCCGGCTTGCTTCCGACTTAAAAAATAGCAATTTTAAAAGGGTCTTTTGTGTCCAAGTTCTGTCATCGCTATAATATAGAGTGTGTTTGAATTTTAGCGATATGCTCGGATTTATACCGGACTTTTTCGTGACAGAAAGTGGACAAAAAGAGCAGTTTCGTTACATTACAGTCAATTCGTATAAAACCGCTAAAATCTAAACGTGTTCGCCAACACAGGCTAATTAATTACAATTCAAATGTTCCAAATAAACCCCAAACGACTCGGCTCTTCTCGCCTGTCTTGGATTTGCTCCACGCTCACAGAGTTTCGCAATAGAAACTTCGTTTCAGTATGCTCAATCTGCTCGCTATCCGGACTAACTTCGTGTCGTCCGTCCGCAAATCCGCTCGTCGTTCCCGCCATTTAAATTAAGAGCCTTATTAAGAGGCTCTTTTTTAATGCGAATTTTGTGTGTGTAATATGTGGGTAATGAAAAATTTAAAACTTAAACGCAAGTATGTGAAACTTAAAAACAGATATTTAACTCCATATTCCTCTGCCAGTTCTTTATCAAAAGTTGTTTTTAATACTGTTATTTTACATTTTTTCATTGAAATCTCCGAATATTTTAAACTATAAGTTTATATTAATATTCATAAATTCTAATTCTAAGACGTTTTTTATTGATTTTTGGGGTATATTAATTATAGGGTTTAGTATTTATTTATTGGTGGTGTAATATGAAAACAAAACATGCAACAATCGCAGCAGATAATTTTAAAAAAGGTTATAATTGTGCTCAATCCGTGTTTTTGACTTATGCAAAAGATTTTGGTTTTGATGAAGATACCGCTCTTAGGCTTTCTTCTTCTTTTGGGGGCGGTATGGGTAGATTGCGGGAAGTTTGTGGGGCTGTTAGTGCGATGTTTATGATTGCAGGACTCGCCAAGGGGTATGTTGAAAATAACAATGATACCGTTAAGGCTATGCATTACGAAAGAATTCAAAAACTCGCAAAGAAATTTACTGATAAGCATGGCACAATAATTTGTAGAGAACTTTTGGGGGAAACCGCAGGTAAGGATTCTTCGTTTGTTCCTTCTGCAAGAACCGCAGAATATTATGAGGTGCGACCTTGTGAACAGTTTATTATTGATGCGTGCGAAATTATTGATGAAGAATTATCGTTGGTTTAGCTCTTGGTGCGTTTTTAAGTTTTGTTTAACGTTTCTCAATTTGAAAATTTGCTATTATTTTTATAATAAAAATGTCCGATATTTTGTCGACTAAGTATCGTTAATTGTGTTTGAAAATAATACTACGTCTGTGTATGCAAAGCTAACCGCGTTTGAGCTCGCAACACGAGCGAAAACAGCGGGCTCAAGTCCAAACAAAAAACTAAACAAAAAAAGACACCCAATAGATAGCTGTGGCGGGACTTGTCTTGGTCGCTCGCTTGTAACGGCAATTCCGTGTTTTGTTTTTAGTGATTTCATCACTTCAAACAAAAGCACTCCAGCCTCAGCTCGCTCCCGCTGAACCCCGAGAATGGGTTCTTCGTCCTCTTGTCCCCAATAAAAAAGAGCTCCTAAACAGGAACTCTTTTTTATTGTCGACGGCGGGACTTGAACCCGCACGGGTTTCCCCACACGCCCCTCAAACGTGCACGTATACCGATTCCGTCACGTCGACATAT
>CADBQQ010000057.1 GCA_902796825.1 uncultured bacterium | reverse complement strand
TATAGACGTACGTCAAGCAGACCAACAAATCAGATCAACAGTAGTTTTACCTGCAGGATTAGGTAAGGAAGTTAGAGTTTGCGTTATAGCTAAAGGTGCAAAAGCCACTGAAGCTACTGAAGCCGGTGCTGAATTTGCAGGTGCTGAAGAAATTATAGACAAAATTTCAGGCGGTTGGTTTGAATTTGATACATTAATTGCAACACCTGATTGTATGGGTATGTTAGGTAAACTCGGTAGAGTTCTTGGTCCTAAAGGCCTGATGCCAAACCCTAAAACAGGTACTGTAACAATGGATATCGCTAAAGCTGTTAAAGAAGCTAAAGCAGGTAAAGTTGAATATCGTGCTGATAAACAGGGTATGATTCACTGCCCTATCGGTAAAATTCAATTTTCACAAGAAGATTTGGTTAAAAACTATGCAACTCTTGCAGATGCTATTTTAAAAGCAAAACCATCTTCTGCTAAAGGTACTTATGTTAAATCAGTTTACCTTTCAACAACAATGGGACCTGGAATTAAATTAGATGCTAAAACTTTTGCTGCTGAAGTAAAAGAATTAGTGTAGGCAACTTTAAATAAACACAAAAAATAAAAATGAGGTACGATAAATTCGTATCTCTTTTTTATTTTGTTGTAAAATGGAAATATGAAAGCGATACAGTATTACGGTCCAAAAGATATAAGATATGAAGAAATTCCTGTAAAACCGCCACAAGAGGGTGAAGTTACGGTAAAAGTAATGTCAGCTTTAACCTGTGGAACTGATGTAAAAACTTTTCGTCGCGGGCATCCTGTGTTAATAAAAAAAATCCCATCAGGGTTCGGGCATGAATTTGCGGGGATTATTGATAAGATAGGGGAAAATGTTGAAGGTTTTAAAGTTGGTGATAGAGTTGTTGCAGCAAATTCTGCGCCTTGCGGAGAGTGTTTTTACTGTAAAAAAGAAGAATATAATCTTTGTGAAAATTTAGATTTATTAAACGGTGCGTATGCGCAATATATTAATGTTCCTGTGCGTATTGTAAAGAAAAATATGCTTATATTGCCGGAGAATTTGAGTTTTGATAAGGCTGCATTTTGCGAACCTCTTGCAAATGTTGTTCATGGTGCTTGCAGAACAGGAATAAAAGAGGGGCAAAGTGTTGGGATTATCGGCATTGGACCTATAGGTTTGATGTTTGCGCGAATTGCAAAACTAATGGGTGCGCGCGTTATTGTTGCAGGAAGAAATCCAATTAAGCTCAAAGCGGCAGAAGAATTTGCTCATGCGGATGAAATTGTTGATTTAAAAAAATATCCAAATCCTGAGAAAATTTTTAAAAGTTTTTCTGATGAAAGTAAAGGACTGGATGTAGGAATAGAATGTGTAGGACTTCCTGAAATTTGGGAACAAATATTTTCTTGTGTAAGACCAGGAGGGACAGTGCATTTCTTTGGCGGGTGTAAATCGGGTTCCACCGTAACGTTTGACACAACAAGAATTCATTATGGTGATATAAAAATAATGAGCGTATTTCATCATACTCCGCAGTATTTTCGTAAGGCGCTTGAATACATAGCTTCAGGCGAAGTTGAGGTTGAAAAACTTATTACGGATACTTTGACGTTAGAAAAAGTTGAATATGCAATGGAGCAGCATATTCAAGGTAATGCGATTAAGTTCTTAATTAAACCAAATGATTAAATTCCCTACAATTATATGATGAAAAATGAACAAAAAAATGTTCTAATCGTCTTGTATAAATGTAAGGAAGAATTATATTGAAAATTTTTAGTAAAATATCTGTAAGTTTGCTGATAATTATAACATTTTTGTGTCAGCCTGCTTTTGCAATAAACGATATAAAAGTTGAAAAAGGTTCTGTTTTGACGCTTGAAGATTGTATTGGATTGGCATTAAATAACAATCCTGCAATAAAAAATGCGCGTTACAATTATGGTATTTCAAAAGCAAATGTCGGAATTGCCCGTTCTTCATTTTTTCCGACAATAGGTGTCGGTACAGGCTATAATTTAACTGATACCCACACAAAGCATTATTCAACAGACACAAATACATATACTATTCAAGCTACATTAAATCAGCTTTTATGGAATTTTGGCAGAACAAACGCTCATATCAGGATGGAAAAATTCTATATGATAGCGGATGAATATAATTTTTATGATATAGTTCGCCAAACAACTTTTGCGGTAAAACAAAGATATTACGAGGTTCTTGCTGCACGCGCAACAGTTTTAATAAATGCTGCTTATGTTGATATTAATGAACGGAATTATTTAAGAACAAAAGCCTACTATGACGAGGGTTTAAAATCAAAAATCGATCTTGTTAATGCAGAAGTAACTCTTAGTGATTCTAAAATTTCGCTTATAAAATCTCAAAACGCTTATAAAAATTCTCTTGTAAACTTAAATAACGCAATGTATTTGACGAATGCTCCTACATATTCGATTTCTGACGGAGAAATCAGTGTAAAAGATAATGTCGCTCCTGTAGATTTAACTAAAATAACTCAAACAAGTAATAAAGAGTCTAACGAAGTCCCAATTAGCGTTAATGATGCAAAACAATTGACATCTGCAATTGAGAAATTAGAAGTTCTTACGGATTACAATATTGAAGAATTTCCTTATACGTTTGAAGAATGTATTGATATGGCATATAAAAATCGTGCGGATTTAAAAGCATACAATTCAACTCTTGATGCGGTTAAAGAGCAGTTATTAATGATAAAAAGAAATTATTACCCTGAGGTTTCCGCAAGTGCAGGGTATGGTTTTCGTAATCAAAATACGACAAACTCTTTGAATGTTGGAGTAAATTTATCAAGTTCGCTTAATATTATGGCTCAAAAATATGAAGTTGATGCTGCAAAATATCAGGTTAATATTGCAGAGAATACTTTGAATAAGTTAAATCAAGATATTTACTTTGAGGTACAGAATGCTTATATTAATATGATAGAACTCGAAAAACAAATCCCTTTGCAAGCTGTGAAAGTTCGCCAAACGTTTGAGAATTACGAACTTGCCGAAGGAAGATATTATGTAGGTTTGGGGGATTACATAGAATTGCAGGACGCTAAAGTAAACTATAATAACGCTCAGAATTCTTATATAGAAACAATTTATAATTATAATGTAGCAAGAGCAAATTTAGAAAGCGTAATTGCCCTGCCGCAAAAAGTTACAACAACCTTAGAGGATAAAACAAATGGAACTAAATAATATAAAAAATACAGTTTTAAAGAAACGAATTTTAATTCCGGCTACAGTTATTGTTATAGGCGGATTTTGGGGGATAAATTTTATAAATTCTCACAAAGTGCATTATGAAACACAGGATTTAAGCAAATGTACAATCACTCAAGTCGTGGAAGCTTCCGGAACAATAAATCCCGTTAACACAGTCAGTGTAGGTTCGACTGTTTCAGGTTTGATGAAAGAGATTTACGCGGATTACAATTCGGAGGTTAAAAAAGGGCAGCTTTTAGCACAAATTGACCCTGCGAACTTTCAAGCTTCTGTTGACCAGAATTTAGCGCAAATAAATAATGCGGAAGCTAATTTGGCAAAACTCAATGCTGAAATGGTATATGCTCAAAAAACATACAACCGTTATAAAAATCTTTATGCTAAAAATTTTATCGCGCGCAGTGAGCTTGATCAAGCAGAGAGTGATTATCTGGCAAAACAGGCTTCTGTAGGCGCACAGAGAGCATCCATTGCTCAAGCCAGAGCAAATTACAATACCGCAATGACAAATCTCGGTTATACAAAAATCATTGCCCCTGTTGACGGCACGATTATAAAACGAGCAATCGACGTCGGGCAGCCTGTTGCTGCAAGTTTTCAAGCTCCTGAGCTTTTTGTTATCGCGCAAGATTTAAAGAAAATGCAAATTGAAGTAAATGTTTCAGAAGCCGACATTGGTAAGGTTAAAGAGGGGCAAGAAGTTGAATATAGTTTAGACGGTTATCCTGACAGGACTTTTCACGGAGAAGTAACGCAGGTTCGTTTAGACTCAACGACAACTTCAAACGTTGTAACTTATACCGTTATTGTTAGTGTAAACAACGATGATTTGACGTTAAAACCCGGAATGACTGCGAATGTTTCTATAATTACGAGCAAAAGCCAAGATGTACTTTGCGCGCCGAGTATTGCTTTAAAATACACACCTGAAACAACCGGACAAAAATATAAAAATCAAGGACTTTGGATTTTAACAGACGGCAAGCCTCAAAGGATTGATATAAAAGAAGGGGCAAGCGATGATTCTAATGTTGAAATTATTTCAGATAAATTAAAAGAGGGCGACAAGATTATTATCGGCTCCAATAAAGGAAAATCAAAAAGTAATAATAAACATCGTCGCGGCGGCCCTCCGGGAATGTTTTAGGGGTAAATGAATAAAATGGAATTAATAGAAGTAAAACACGCAATAAAGACTTATTCAACAGGAGAAGAATCGTTTAACGCTTTAGACGATGTATCTTTGAGCGTTAAAAAAGGAGAATTTGTTGCGATAATGGGTACCTCCGGTTCAGGTAAATCTACTTTTATGAACATGCTCGGAACTCTGGATAAACCAAATTCAGGTTCGTATTTCTTTGACGGAGAAGATATGCTGAGCCTTGATTCAAACAATCTTGCACGTGTAAGATGTGAAAAAATGGGATTTGTTTTTCAAGGGTTTAATTTGATTTCGCGCACAAGCGCGCTTGATAATGTCTGCCTGCCGATGATTTACAAAGGAATTCCCGAAGAAGAACGCATTGAACGCGGGAAGAAAGCTCTTGAAATTGTAGGTTTAAAAAATCGCGAAGATCACATGCCCAACCAGATGTCAGGCGGTCAACAGCAGAGAGTTGCAATTGCCCGTGCGCTTGTAAATGATGCCCCTGTAATTTTTGCAGACGAACCGACAGGAAACCTTGATACCAAAACAAGTATTGAAGTTATGGAATTCTTCGTAAGATTAAATGAGCAATATGGCAAAACAATCGTGCTTGTAACCCACGAGCCTGATATTGCAGAATATACACAAAGAGTTGTTAAATTTAAAGACGGAAAAATAGTTTTGGATGAACCAAAATTCGTCTGGATGAAACAAAGGACAAGAGAGACATAATAGAAAAATTGGGTTGAAATGTAAGTTGGGCTTTCAGCCCAACACAAAGGAAAATATATGCTTGATTTTAAATCTATACTGAAAATGGCGACAATTTCGCTAAGAATAAATAAAATGCGCTCTATGCTTACCAGTTTAGGTATAATTATCGGGGTAAGCGCAGTTATTATAATGCTTGCAGTCGGTTCAGGTGCCAGTAAAAAAATTGCTTCCGATATGGAATCTATGGGAAGTAATTTGCTTATGATACGTTCTGCTTCTGCAAAATCAGGCGGTGTAAGGATGGGAATGGGCACTAAACCAACACTTACAATGAAAGATACTCAGGCAATTGAAGAAAAAGCACGCGGTATTCTTGCAGTTGCACCTTATTCCTCCGAATCAAAACAAATAACTTACGGCAATCGTAACTGGTCAACCACAGTAGGCGGAACTACAATGGCTTATTTCTTTATAAGGAACTATGAAATCCAGTCAGGACGAGGATTTATAAAAGATGACAACAAAAACGGCACAAAAGTTGCAATTATAGGGCAAACAGTTTCGACGGAACTTTTTGGAGATGTTGATCCGATTGGAAAAACAATACGCGTCGGTAATATCCCATTTAAAGTTATAGGTCTTTTAAAAAGTAAGGGCGCAAGCGGAATGGGACAGGATCAGGACGATATAATTTTCATTCCGATTACGACGGCGCAAAGAAAAGTTTTTGGAACAGATTTCCCGGGTACTGTCGGAATGATTACCGTAAAAGCACAAAATGACGAAGTTATTACTCTTGCTCAGCAAGATATAAATGAAATTTTGAAATCTCGTCACCATATCGGCGCAAAACAAGATGATGATTTTGAAATTCGTAATTTAGCCGAAATGCAAGAAACAATAAAGTCCGCAACAAAAACAATGTCTATGCTTTTAGGAGCAATCGCAGGTGTTTCGTTAATTGTAGGCGGAATAGGGATTATGAATATTATGCTTGTTTCGGTAACAGAAAGAACAAAAGAAATAGGGATAAGAATGGCAATTGGAGCAAAAGCTTCAGATATTAGAATTCAATTTTTAATTGAGTCATTTTTACTTTCAATGGCAGGCGGTCTGATAGGGGTTATTATCGGGATAGGCGGGGCGCATTTAATGCATGCGCTTGCCGGAATGAATATTGCAATAACGCTTTCTTCGATTTTGTTGTCGCTGGGGTTTTCTGCGGCAATTGGAATAGGCTTCGGGTATTATCCTGCGTACAAAGCTTCCCTTCTTAATCCGATTGATGCGTTAAGGTATGAATGATTATTAATTTTCATCAATACTTTCATCAATCCAAATTACCATAAAATTCGGTCGTTCATAAAACGGATTATACCAGTGGGTTTCATCCGTAAAATCGACCATTGAGTCATAATATTGAATTCTTTCTGCAATTTTTTTAGTGTAATTTAAAAGATATGCCATAAAATTCCTAACTATCATAACTTTTACATTATGGATTACATCAATTCCGTAATAATCGCCGGAAAGGATTGTTATTTAATCCTTTATACTTCCCGCGTAGGGGAATGTAAAAAATAATAGATTTGTATGACTTTTCTTATTGAAAGGATTATAATATAATAATCGTAATGAATAAGAGTGTGAAAATATTTACAGTGCTTGGAATTACAGCAGTTCTTGCCGCAGGGTATGTCTGGGGAATTCCTGCTATTGTAAATTTGCCTTCTAGAAAAGATTTTATTGAACAAAAAATTCTTGAAAATACCGGTATTAAAACAAATATCGGCTCTCCTGTAATGTCAATGGGATTTTTACCGTCTGTTTGGATTGAAACAGATAATATTTCGGTTATAAATAATGATAAATCAAAGGCTCTTTCGATAGATAATGTAAAATTTAAGGTAAAACTTTTACCGCTATTTTTCAAAAAAATAGAAATTGCAAAATTTTCATCCACGAAAGAAGATGTAAAGCTTGTCCTAACAAAAAATAAAGAATTTTTACTCGGGGATTATCCGTTAAAGTTTGATAATAAAAATAAAAAGATTAAATTTGCATCAATTGATTTAAATCTCGGAGAATACAATGTTTCTTTAGATGATGAATTAAATAATCAAAAAGTTAAATTAACCGGAGATTATTTTTCCAATGGTTTATATGAACATAATAACAATATAAAATTCGCGACACAGGGTAATTTTGAAATTGGTAATAAAAATACTCCATATTTTGCGGATGTAGATATTTCGCTTCCGATTAAAAAATTTCACGAAGATAAATTTAAAATTTTTGGTAAAATTGAGAATTTTGATCTTGCATCAATTTCTGATTACGTAAGTATATTATCCGGCGGTTTAATTCAAAAAATGAGCGGGAAATTAAATATAGCTTCCGTAACAAAAAATTCTATCTATAAGAATAAAGTTGTTTATTCAAACATAACGACTGAAAAATTAAACATTCAAGGTAAAGATGAAGTTTCTAAAATACAATATCAAGATAAATTATCTTTAAAATTAAATTTTGAAACAGTCGATGGCGGCTTTGACTTTAAAAATACAACATTGAATGCAAATAATATTCATGCATCAGTAAACGGCAAATTAACAGGCATCGGCGCAGATAAACCATCTTTTCACGATTTTGAAATAGAAGTAAAAGATACAAGACTTGAAGATGTTTGTAAAATTATGCCGTGGGCAAGAAACCTTGTAAGAGAAATGGATTTTTACGCTCTCAAAAAACATGTATTTTACGGTGACGGTAATGGTAAATTAACTTTTAACGGAAAAGGGCGTTATCCTCATGTAAACGGGAAAGTAGAACTCCGTAACGGTTATCTTATACATTCTATTAAAGGTGCGCCTTCAGGTGCGGAGGTCGATTTGACATTTAAAGGACAGGTTATGGACGTTGATGTTTATGTACCTGTTAGCAAAACGCAAAATGTCAGCGTAAAAGGCTTTGCTAAAACGGACGGTTCAAAGTATTCCGAATTAGATATAAAAAGTACAAATTCAATAGATATGGCAACTGCTCATGAAGTTTTAATCCCGCTTCATGAAATATTGAAGTTTAAACTTGGACCTTTGCCGATAATGAAAATGAGCGGACTTGGCGGCATACAGTTGCGCAGTGCCGGCAAAAAAGTCGATCCTCACCTCTTTGGAGAAGTAAAATTCCGCAATGCTACTGCTTCTTTTAATCAAATTCACAATCTGGTTTTAACAAACGGTTCGGGCGAAGTTATTTTTGATGATACTAATATTAATTTTAAAACATACACAGGACTTATAAACGGACAAAAAACTGAAATTGACGGGACAAGTACGGTTCTTGGGAAATTAAATGTTAACGCTAAAACTCAAAACCAAAATATTACGGATATATTGAAAGTTATAAATACTTCTGCTGATTTGGCAGATGTACAAAGAGTTTTAAAACCTTTTACAAAACCATACGGAAAAGCGGATTTGCTTTTAAATATTTATGGCGAAGCAAAAGATATTGAAAAAGTAGAATTTAATAAAGATTTGTTTGCCAAAGGGACTGTTACTCTCCATAATGCGGTTACTACATTAAAAGATACATATCTGCCACTTACAAAAATTAATGGAGTTGTAAATTTTAAAGAAAAAGATGCAGACTATAACCTTGACGGCTATGTAAGAAATTCAAAAGTTTATGTTAAAGGCACCGCAAATGATAAAATTATGGATTTAAAAGCTGAGTCAGACAATTTTGTAATCGCAGATTGCTTTGATTTATTATATCCGAAAATGATATTGCCATACAAAAATGAAATCGGGAAAATGAAAGTCTCTTTTAATGGCGGTTACAACGGTATTGCTGATTCAGATAACCTTGATTACAGTAAGGTGAAAGTTAACGGTAAAATCCTTTCAAATATGAATTCCTCTAATCCTATAAAAATACATGGCGGAGATTTTACTATTAATAACGGAATTCTAAATGCTTCAGGTTTGAAGGGGTTGTTTAACGGTAATTTTTATAATCTTTCATTTACTGCAACGGATATCTATGATAAAATGGAGATTTCTCATGCATCTTTTGATTTTAAGGATTTCAACATCGCTGCTGTTGAGAATATAAAAGAAAATGTTGATATGCCGCCGGAATTAAAAAAAATACTTGATAATATTACAGGTTATCAAGGAACGATTGATATCAAAGGTAATATCAAAAACGGCAAAATAAATTCAGATACAAATCTGGACAACATAAGTTTTATTTACAAACCTTACGATGCGGTTGTACGAATTTTAAACGGAAAAGCCAATATTAGAAATAACAATTTGTATCTTGGTAAAGTAAATTCAAGAATAAGTTCGATGCCGGTATTTATCGACGGAAGTATATCGGATATTTTAAATAAACAATATGTAAATTTGTATTTAAGCGCAAAACCTACACAAATGTTTTTCGACAGATTTTTCAATACAAAATCTGTGTATCCGATAAAAATCAAAGGTGATGTGAATTTTAATGCAAATATAAAAGGAACACTCGAAAAATTACACGCAAAATCGACACTTGATGTAAAAGAAAATTCGTACCTTTATTATATGGGTGCAACTCTTTCAGGTGCTCCAACAGGAACGTCTCCAGAAGGAGAAATTACTACAAACCCTATAAAAGTTTCTGCTGATACAGTGATTTATCCAAATAAAATAAGGATAAATTCTATGAATTATAATCAAATAATACCTTCTCAGAATTACAAAGCTTCTGTTCAAAATCAATTGATTTCTTCAGGAGAAATCTCAATATTAAAAAATAATGTCTTTAAATTTAACAATTTTAAGGTTAAAACAAACGCTCCGACAGATGCCAGAATATTTAATATACTTCTGAAAAAGCCGACAATAAAGCAAGGTGTATTTAATACAGATATAACTATAAACGGTACTTCTCTTGCTCCAGAAGTTAACGGTGATTTGAACATTACAAGTGTGGATATTCCTTTACTTGATGCGACTATTCGCGACATAAGCATAAACTTCTTAGAAGATTTGATTGATTTAAAAGCAAAAGGTATTATCCTTACAAATGATATAAATCTTGAAGCCAAAATATCCAACAAAGTTACCCCTCCATACGTAATTGAAGATGCTCTTTTGCAGATGGATGTTCTTGATTTAAATATTATAGGAAATGCGCTGAATGATTTTGATGCCGATAAAATAAGAAATGATAAAATTAATTCTTCCTCTAATACCCCAACAATTACTCCGGATCAAATAATTTTGAAAAATCTTGATGTAATCGCAGATAAAATTCTAATTAAAAAAGCCCAAGCAACAGATTTTAAAGCAAAAGCAAATATAAATTCAGACCATATCGCAAATGTTGAAAATTATTCGTTTAACCTTGCAAACGGCATTGTTAACGGAAATATAAAATATGATTTAAATAATTATAATGGCACAGCAAAGATGAGTATAAAAAATGCAGATGCCGAAATAATAAGCGAAAATTTCTTTGATATGCCGGGACAAATGTACGGAAATGTTACGGGAGATTTAGATGTTTCGTGTAATGGAATATCCAGTGTTGATTGTTTAAAAACTCTCTCAGGCAGCGGTAATTTTGACGTCTCAAACGGTAGAATGCCGAAATTGGGCTCTTTAGAGTATCTTTTGAAAGCAGGAAACTTGATAACAGGTGGGGTTACAGGAGTTTCCATCAACGGAATTATTGATTTAATTACTCCGTTAAAAACAGGTGAATTTGAATCAATCAGCGGAGATATTAAAGTTGAAAACGGTGTAGCAGATGAAATAAATGTTTATTCAAGCGGTAAAGATTTGAATATGTATCTTACCGGTAGCTATAATCTTTTAAATCTCGTTGCCGATATGGAAATTTATGGCAGCTTGTCTGCTGATTTTTCGTCACTTCTGGGCTTAATTAGAAATATGTCTCTTAACCGTCTTTTGAATACAATTCCGGGAATTAAAATTAACGAAGTTAATCCAAAATCGACAAGTAATATTAATAAAATCCCTAACTTTGATAAATCCAAAGTTTTGCGTGTATTTAAAGCAGAGATATTTGGAGATATCAACGGCACGAATTATGTAAAGAGTTTTCACTGGATAAGGCATTAATAAATTTGTAGGTTGGGCAAGAATGCCCAACTTACTTTTTATACCAAGGTTGAAAACATTCAATTGTACTCAATAACAATTTTTTACTAAATGAGTTATTTTGTAAGTTGGGCTTTTAGCCCAACCCAGTATTGGCGCTAAGTGAGTAAAGGGAATAGGGAAATAAGGGAATAAGTTCGTTACGGATTTTTATTACCGTTTGTAAAATTATTCACGCGAATTAGTTCTAAAGTATTAATATTTATATCCGTTTGTGGTATATATAATTTGTACATAATTGAATTATATTAAGGTGTAGTTCAGTAGATTGGAGGCAATAAATGGCATTAGGACAATTCGTATTTATGTTACACTCGCACTTACCGTTTTACAGAAAAGCCGGTATGTGGCCGTTCGGAGAAGAAAATCTCTATGAATGTATGGCAGAAACTTATGTGCCGCTTGTCAATGCTATTTCCGAGCTTTATTACGAAGAAGGGATTAAAGCAAAATTAACCGTTGGTATTACTCCGATTTTAGCTGAGCAATTGAATGATGAACACTTGAAGCAAGGTTTTGTAGAATATTTAGATGAAAAGATTAAAAGTGTTTCGAAAGATTTGGAGAGATATCCGGATGAAAAAGTTCCGTATTCTCAACATTTGAAATATCTTGCTAAATATTATTTTGATTGGTACAGCAACATTAAAGATTCCTTTGTTAATAAGTATCACATGGATTTGATTGCGCAATTCAAAAAATTGCAAGATTTGGGTTGTATTGAAATAACCACATCAGGAGCCACTCACGGATTTTCACCGTTGTTAGCTACAGATAACAACTTGAATGCTCAATTCAAAGTTGGTTCTGATACGACAAAAAGACTTTTCGGTAAAAAAGCAAAAGGTGCGTGGTTGCCGGAATGCGCATATCGTCAAGGTTATGAGTATGTCGGCAAAGATGGTCAAAAGCATTGGAGACCGGCAATAGAAGTTACCCTGCAAAACAATGACATTGAATATTTCTTCACAGAATCCCACGTAATAGAAGGCGGAAACTCAATAGGATGCCGTCGTGTTGTAGGTATTTACGGAAATATTGAATATATACCGCTTCCAAAACGCGAGCCGACCGGTTATGACACATATTCTGCTTATTGGCTGCCTGATGCTCAAGTCGCTGTTATGGGCAGGAACGATAGAGCAGGTTTCCAAGTTTGGTCTGCTGCTGACGGTTATCCTGGAGATGGATGCTATAGAGAATTTCATAAAAAAGATGATAAATCAGGCATGAATTACTGGAGAATAACTTCTTCTAACACTGATTTAGGCGATAAAATGCTTTATGACCCTGTATTAGCTTTAAATCAGGTTAATTCAAATTCTGATCATTATACTTCTTTGCTATTTAATTTGTTGAATGATTACAAAAATTCTCACAATGGTAAAGAGGGTTTGATAATGGTATCATTTGATACCGAATTGTACGGTCACTGGTGGTTTGAGGGTATTGAATTTATTAAACAGGTTATCAGAAAATTAAGTAAATTCTTACCGCAAATTGAAAGAATGACAGCAGGAGAATACTTGCACTCTCATCCACCTGTTGAAGCTATTCAAATTCCGGAATCTTCTTGGGGGCAAGGCGGACATTTTTATGTTTGGAATAACCACCTAACAGAATGGATGTGGCCAATTATTCACTCTTGTGAAAAACGTATAACCGCGATTGCGGATAAATTCCCGAATATTCCTGAGGATAAACTTTTGCACAGGGCTTTGAATCAGTTAGCAAGAGAGAATTTGTTATTGCAAAGTTCAGATTGGCCGTTCTTGATTACTACATGGCAGGCAAAAGATTATGCAACGGACAGGTTTAGAGAACACGTTGACAGATTTGATTTCATTGCAAATATGATAGAAAGCGGTAATATTGACGATAATAAATTAAAAGAAATTGAAAGTATAGACAACTGCTTTGCTGATATTGATTACAGAATTTATCAATCAATAGAGGAAGGTGTAATTCCACAGCAATCTAAAAAACTTGCACCTCTTTATACAAATAATTAATTTAATCACTAAAAAACAGCCTAAAAGGCTGTTTTTTAGTGGAATAAAATTCTTAAAGATTTTGCGATTGCCCGTTTTAAACCTTTTGATCCTCTGTATTTTACGGTTCTGAGTCTTTTTATTTGGTCAAAATTTAAATTTTCCCCATAATTGTATTTTTCTAAGAGTTCACCAAATCCGTTGATATTTTGTAATTCAGAGCTTGAATTGTAAAATTCTCTTAGTGACGATTTTTTTTCAGGTTTGAATTCCGGCGAAGAAGCGATATTATCACACATCATTGTTATGAGATTAAGTTTTTTCCCGCTTTCAACGTGGTGGGTGGAATGTTTTCTATGAAATTTTGATACGAAATTGTGAGAAAAACCAAATAAATACAATATCATTTTATCAATATCGTGAGTTATACAATTGGTGCTATTTTTGCCTGTGAGTTGTTTTTCTATTATGGAAAAAATGATTTTGTGTTCATAAGTATGTTTAATATTTTTTTTGTATTCCTGAAATATTTTAGAAAAAGGTTTTGAAATTATAGAAAACGCTTTTTTGTAGACAGAAAAACCGGTCACATTTTCATTCGTAACCGGTTTAATTTTTATTATTTGCGCACTTGTATTCACACGATTTCTGGTTTCTATTGGCGGCTTGAGCCGAACTTCTTTTGCTTTATGTTCCGAAAAATCGCGTGACGGCGCACTAATCGTATACGTCGAATTTTTTCTATAAACAGGGTAATGATTGAGTCTAACTTCCATAACCAATTATTGCACGTAAATTTTAAAAATCAATAGGTATAAAAAAATAATTTAAATAATAAAAAGATGTTGCATTTTTTTTTTCAGCAAATATAATTTAGTTGTAACCATTATATGGGAGCGTAGCTCAGTTTGGTTAGAGCGCATGCCTGTCACGCATGAGGTCGCGAGTTCGAGCCTCGTCGTTCCCG
>CADBQQ010000056.1 GCA_902796825.1 uncultured bacterium | reverse complement strand
TTCCCAGTTCCCAAGAACACCAAGACCGCGAAATGCCGCCTCTTGCCCTTTTAAACTTTTCAGAGCATATTCACGGCACTTAGCTCTCAATTCGCCCTCAGTGATTGAATGCCTGCCGCCTTTTAAATTCTTTACTACAGCATTTTCTATAGGCAAACCGTGAGCGTCATATCCGGGAACATAAGGTGAATAAAATCCGTTCATTGTTTTGTATTTAATAATAATATCTTTTAAAATTTTGTTTAAAGCCGTACCTACGTGGATTTTTTCAGAACTCAAATACGGAGGTCCGTCGTGCAATACAAAAGAATTTGACTTATCTCTATCAGAAGTCATTTTTTCATAAATTTTATTATCTTCCCAAAATTTTTGAATTTCAGGCTCTCTTTGGGTTGCATTTGCTCTCATTGACAAAGTCGTTTGAGGCAAATTTAATGTATCTTTATACTGTTTTTGAGCTGTATCTGTCATTTATTCTTCCTCTATTTCTACTTTTTCGGGTACACTTTCTACTCTTTTTGATACAGGGAAACTCCAATCACTTTCTTCTGCATCAAATTCTTTTATAAAACCGTTCATTTTATCATAATCAAACTCGTTTTCCCAACGGGCAATAACCACGGTTGCAACGCAATTACCAACAAGATTAACTGTTGTTCTTCCCATATCCAAAATTTGGTCAATTCCTAAAAGTATTGCAACACCGATTAACGGAATATTGAAACTTGCCAGAGTTCCTGCAAGAACAACCAATGAAACTCTCGGAACACCTGCAATACCTTTACTCGTAAGCATTAACGCCAGCATCATCAGAATTTGCTGACTCAAATCCAGATTTATTCCGCAAATCTGAGATGAAAAAATTACTGCCATTGCAAGGTATAACGTACTTCCATCAAGGTTGAAAGTATATCCTGTAGGCATTACAAAACTTACTATTTCTTGCGGAACTCCAAATTTTTCCATTACTTCAATTGCTTTTGGGAATGCAGCCTCCGAACTTGCGGTAGTGAATGCCAAAACTGCCGGCTCTTGAACAGCCTTTAACAAATTGCGCAATGAAATTCTTGCATATTTACACGCAATAAATAATACCAGCATAACGAAAACTGCAAGCGCAGTATATAATGAAAAAATAACTTTCGCATAGTTTTTTAAAATTGATAAACCGTTTGCTCCGACAGTTGAAGAAATTGCGCCAAAAATACCTAACGGTGCAAAATACATAACATATTCGGTAAACTTAAACATTATTTGAGATACGGATTTTAAAATATCCATAACAGGTTTTGATTTTTCCCCGACAGCACAAATTGCGATTGAGAAAAATATTGAGAATACGACAATTTGAAGTAGATTTCCCTCTGACATTGCTTGAAAAATACTTGTCGGGAAAATATTCATAACCATTTCACCAACAGAAGTATGCGGGGTCGTCACCGCCATAAGCCCTGCTTCTTTGAGGAGTTCGGGGTTAGCTACATGCCCGCCAAAACCGTGACCCGGATTAAAGATATTTCCCATAGTCAAACCGATTATTAACGCCAGAGTGGTTACTATTTCAAAATAAATAATGGTTTTAAGCCCGATTTTGCCAAGTTTTTTAACATCTCCGTGCCCTGCAAGCCCTGTAACAAGAGTTGCAAACAACAATGGAGCGATAATCATTTTAACCATACGTAAGAAAATTACGGCAAAAGTTTTCATTTTGACCGCAGTTTCAGGGCAAAAATGACCGAATAAAACACCCAGAATGAGTGCTGCAAATATCATAGCTGTTAATCGGGAATGTTTCAATTCTGAACCTCTCAATTAACATTATATAACAAACAAGATTAAGTGCATAACAATATAATTAATTTGTAAAAAAAAAGTATAAAAAACAGGGCTGAAGATTTTCTTCAACCCTGTTTTATGTTTATTTATGCTACTAATTTTGTTGTTGTTGTTTTCTTGCAGCTTCTCTAGCTTGTTCCTCAGTCATTGGAGCATGAGGTTTAGTGTGAGTAGCTCCAGGTCCGTGAGTTGTTGTTGTATGGTCATTAATACCTGCCTTTGGATTTGGTCTACCACCATTGTTAGGCGTAACTTTTTTTGGAGCAGGTTTTTTATCCAAATGCGGTTTCAAAATTCTTCCGTCACCGAGATCTACTTCAGGGAAGTATACAGGTAAACCCTTTTGTTCAAATTTTGTTCCATCCTCTTTAGTATATTGTCTTCTCGGATAATAATCTTTGCCCCAAACATTAGGGTTAGCTTCTTTGAACGCTGCAATCACCTTTTGTTTATCAGGTTTTGACAGATTCGCAAATCCCGGATATACCGCTGCAACATATTGTCCTGCACCTACACCGCGAACATCAAAGTAGTAATTTGTTTGGTCAATTTTATCTGTATGGATTTCGGGCTCAGGTTGTTCTTGAACAGGAGGTTGTTCTTGAACAGGTGGTTGCTCTTGAACAGGTGGTTGCTCTTGAACAGGTGGTTGCTCTTGAACTTGAGGTTCATCTTTCAGAGCATTTGTAATAATATCAGGATTTTTCTGAATATATTCTAAGAATGCTTTTGCTGCCGCAATTTCTTCCGTATTAGCCGTACCTGTATTCAAACCACCGATTGCTTGTTGAATAACAGCAGCCTTAATAGCTTTTTGCTGTACAGGTGTTCCGACTTTTAGATCCATATCTATAATTTCTTGCATCATTGCACGGTTAGCACGTTTGTCACCGGCTGTTTTTCCGGAAGCAATTAATGCGTTGTCTAATACATCATCGATTTGACCTTCATTAAATGCATGCTGTGTAGTTGGTTTAGTCAATGCCGCAGCTGCAATAGTTGTTGTCAGCATTGCTGCAAGAGGTCCTGTAATGTTCTTTTTCTTACCTTTATCAGTTACAGGAGTTTCTTTTCTGTCAACCAATTCATTTTCAGTATGAGTTACAGCTTCTTTGCCCGGATGATCAATTGTATATCGCCCTTCCGGAGTATCAATTGTTTCAGACCAACCCGGAATAGCAGGTTCATCAACAATAAGTTTTTCTACATATTGTTCTGATACACCGATCGCTGTAGCTACGGCCGCACCTCCAAGACCTAAAAATGCCAGAGAAGATGTAGCCGCACCGATTCCGGCAGCTGCCAGTCTTTGACCCGTACCGCTTTCAGTACCAAATCCTAGTTTTGAAGCAAATTCTCTTGCTTTGTGATTTTTCGTAGAGAATAATTTTGTATTAAATCCCATATCTTCAGCCAAAGCTTTAACTTCATCTTCAAGGTTTAACCTATCGTCTGAACCTGTATATGATCTGATAAAGTTTTGAACAGCTGCAGTATCCAATTTTCCGTCCTCAGCTTTTTCAATAGCTTGATGGCACAAGTCATAACGTCTTTGCAGTGTATTCACTCTTTGCTGTAATGTTTTATCCTCCGGTTTTTTAGTAAGTTCAGCTTTTGCTTGGTCTAATTTATGTTTAATGTTAGTTTCAGCATTTACTAAACCTGTAAATTCATCATCTGTTAAGTAAATCGCATTTTTATTTCCAATTGCTTTTGCTACTTCTTTATCGACATACAAATGATCAGCATCTCTTACTTTATCAACATTTGTATAATTCTCGTTATCACGTTTGTTAGCTTTGGCAACACGTTTAGAACCTGAACCAATACCTAAAAAGCGTTTTCTGCCTGCTTTATAATAAGCTTTTTTACGATTTAAATCTGTTTGAGCATTAGCTTCTTCATCCTTAGCTGCCTTAAATTTACGTTCCGTAGCATCAATTTCTGCCGCATCACCTTTCTTTTTAGCAGCAACCAGTTCATCTTTTGCCGCAATAACATTGTTTTTGGCTTCTTTTAATGCTTTTTTTGCATTATTATAATCTTCTTTACTTACTTTTTCTCTATAGCGATTTCTTACTGCTTTAGCATCAGAATCTTCAGTGAACTCCGCTTTCATTCCTTCACGAACTTCCTTGTTATTGGAATCATTCATAGCTGCCTGCATTTTAACATCAGCTTCATCCTGATTATCATGCGCTCTAACAGCAGCATCAGCCGGACTGCCTTTTTGATATTTTAGCGCTTGCTCTTTAGTTATTGCAATTTCACTAGCCTTCGGGTCAAGAGCTACTTTTCCGTCTCCACCCTTCTTAGCGCCATCAGACCATTGGACAACATCTCCTGTTAATCTGTCTTTTGGTTCTAAAAGCACTTTCGCATCATTGAACTCTTTCTCAGTGATAAGTCCTTTGTCTTTCAAATTTTGTAATGCAGTCATACTCCTTACTGCATAATCTCCAACTTGCACTGGATTCACACTCATTTTCTCTGTCCTTTCTTTCGTTATCGAAATTTACTTCATAGTTTCACATATTTTTATAAACAATTCCTGCCATCAAAAATTGACAAAAAATATTTATTTTTTATATACTCCATAGCTAAAAAACAAATACAGAGTATGTTTCAAGATGTTAAGAAATGTTAACAACCATGTCCAAGCTCAATATTTGCATGCATTTTCAAGGTTTACCCCTTACAAAATATTTTTTCATTTTCACCTTTCTGCCATGTTGTAACCTTTTATATATTTTGTATCGGTATTTTGGAATAAAATCTTTAAATATTTTGTATGAACAAAACAGATTATTAGTTGAAACCCAATCATATTCTAATTATTCAACATTACAAAACTTCACAATTCACAAAATTTGAAATACATGGTAACATTCATATGTGAAAGATTTAGTCGAAAAATTAAAAAATCTCGGATTGAATTCTTACGAAGCTAAGGTTTACATAGCTTTACTCAAAAAATATCCTGCAACGGGTTACGAAATATCTCAAAGCGCAGATATTCCGCAATCCCGTGCGTACGACGCGTTAAAATCGCTCGTAAACGAAAAACTGGCTTTTACGTCTGACGAAAAGCCGCAAAAATACACACCCGTCTCCCCAAAAGAACTAACTCAACGATACAAGCGCAAAATGAATTCAACTCTTGAATACCTAGAAAAAAAATTGCCAAACGTAAAAGAGAACTACAGCGAGCCTATTTATGCCATTGCCGGCTACGAAAACAATATTAATAAATTAAAAGAAATTATTAAAAATACAAAAAATTCAATATACATAGAAATCTGGAACGAAGATTTTAAACTCCTTGAAAACACACTTCGCGAAGCCTATGACAACGGAGTCGATATAAAAATAGTCGGTTTTAACACAATAAAAACCAATTTCGGAATGGTTTACAACCACGACGGAGCTAAAGAAATCGAAAACGCTCTCGGAAGCAGAGCAATTTTCATTGTATCAGACAACATAGAAGGGCTTTTCGGCAAAATAGAATCCGACATAATCTGGACGAAAAATGAACATATAATTTTACTTCTAAAAGAATTTATTGTTCACGATATGTATTTACTTGACGTAGAAGAAAATTTCCCTGAACAATTGAAATACTTCTACGGAACAGGTTTACGCCGGCTGAAAGAAAAAATTCTTACAAACGATTCCCCTTATAATATACACTAATAAAAATGTTGGGCTGAAAGCCCAACTTACAACTTACAAATTGGGCTGAAAAATGTGTATGTCACCCTGAATTTATTTCAAGGTCTGTATAATAAATTCCAAAACAGCTGACAGCTTCACCGACGCATACAGGCTCACACGATTATTTAAGATTCTGAAACAAGTTCAGAATGACAAATAAAATTCCGAAAAATTCATTAATCTGTAAGTTGGGCTTTCAGCCCAACACAAAAATTCATTAACAAATTTTTACTTTTAAATTTTATTTTTAAGTTTTATAATGATAAAAAGTCCGGCATGGGCATGATTTTAGGAGAAGATTTAGGGATTATGGATAAGTATAGTTTTGAATTGATTACGGGACCTATGAGCTGCGGCAAAACAGAAGAACTTTTGCGCAGAATAAGAAGATGTATCATTGCAAAGAAAAAGGTTAAAGTTATTTCACCTGATGTTGATACAAGAGCTAAAGGAGACTATATTGAATCCCGCAACGGTCTTTGGCTTGATGCTGTAAAAGTTAAGCATTCCATTCAAATCCTCAGCCTCGTTAAAGATGCAGAAGTTGTTGCTATTGATGAACTTCAATTCTTCGATTCGAACATAGTGCCTGTTATTACAAGACTTATGAATGATGGCAAAAAAGTCATCGGCACAGGTTTGGAACTTGATTTTAAAGGGGAGCCTTTCGGCTCAATGCCGGAACTTTTATGTATAGCTACTGACGTTGACAAACTTCACGCTGTATGTATGAAATGCGGATGCGAACACGCAACCCGCACCCAGAGACTTATTGACGGCAAACCTGCTGATAAGAATTCTCCGCTTATCATGATTGGCGGAGATGAAACTTATGAAGCTCGCTGCATAAAATGTTATGAACTTCCTGATGAGAAAAAAGAAAAAAAAGATACCCGATTTATGGGATTAAAAGTTCTGCCGTTTGAAAGAAAATAAATTTTATGATAATATAAACACATAATAATTCCTCAAAAGACGGGAACTTTTTTGATTACTCCTCCGTCTTTACTCATAAGGAATTATTGGAGGTTTAAAACAAGAATGAGAAATTTTAAAAATTTAGTGCTTTTAAGTTTATTTTCAGCTATTTTTGCCTGGACTGTAAACACAGGTGTAATGGCGGCAACTCCCGTTGAAATGTATGACAATGTTTGGAGATTAATAAATTCCAAATACGTTGATCAAACCAACAATGAACAGGATTGGTCAAAATGGCGCCACAAATACGACAACGTAATCCGCACGGATGACGATGCTTATGTGGCAATAAATACTATGATTGCAAGCTTAAATGACCCGTATACGAAATTTCTTGACCCTAAAGAATTTGCAGATGAAACAAGCTCAATTAAAGGCTCTTTGAAAGGTATCGGTATCCAAATCGGTGTAAAAGACGGCAAACTAATGGTAATCGCTCCAATCGAAGACACTCCGGCTGAAAAAGCAGGACTTCTTGCTGATGATGAAATTTTAGCAATTGACGGAAAAAGCACCAAAGGTATAACCGTTGACAAAGCCGCTGACCAAATTCGCGGTGAAGAAGGCACAACAGTTACTCTTTTAATCAAGCGAAAAAACCTTGAACCTAAAGAATATACAATCAAACGTGCCGAAATAGAAATCAAATCTGTTTCACAAAAAATTCCTGAAAATATTACAATGCCTGACGATATTTGCTACATAAGACTAAGTTCTTTCATTAGCAGAAACGCAGCAAAAGAAATTGCAGATATCTTGAACAATTCAAAAAACAAAAAAGCGTTCATTATGGATTTACGTTCAAATCCGGGCGGATTATTAAGTAACGCTATCTATATTTCTGACATGTTCCTAAACGGCGGTTCAATCGTAAGCACCGTTGACCGTGACGGCTACAAAGAAACTCAAAAAGCTTCAAGCGGTGTCTTAACAACAAAACCACTCGTAATTCTTTTAAACAAAGGTTCAGCCTCCGCCAGTGAAATCTTTTCAGGCGCAATGAAAGACAATAAAAGAGCCGTTTTAATCGGTACTCAGTCGTTCGGAAAAGGACTTGTACAAGAAATTAACAAGCTTCCTAATAATGCAGGTGTTAATATAACAATCCAAAAATACCTGACACCAAATGGAACAGATATTCACAAAAAAGGAATTACTCCCGATATTTTAGTTGAATTAAGCGACGAAAATATAAAAAACAAAGACGATGTTCAATTAAAAAAAGCAATTGAAGTAGCGCAAGACCTTGAACACGGCAATTACGTCGTAAAAAAATAAAAAGGGGTTGAAATTTTAGATAAAATAATTTATAATAAGAGTAGGGAGGGTTATCCCGCGAGATAACCCTATGCAGACCCTACAAAAACGCAGATAAAATCAACAAAAGATGTCCCAGTACCAGCAGGACATCTTTTATTATGCGTTGAAATTCGTCTGACATCATTGCATGACCCTCCTTTCTTACACCTTATGCAGAAAAGTTTGATGTGCGTATAAGGATTAGTCACAGGGCCTGTCCTACTCTTATTATAAAAATTTATCAATGTTCAACTAAAGTTCTATTAAGTCTTCTAATTTTAAATTCAACGCGCGGAGGATTTTCAAAAGCGTAGAAACTCGCATATCTATATTGCCTTTTTCAATACGGCCTAAATGTTGTGCATTAGGTATTGAAGCCAATTCTGACAGTTGTTCTTGGGATAAATGCCTTCTTAAACGTTCCAAACGAACTGCCTCTCCTATCACTATTAAATCTTCATCTTTCTTCATATTTTCATATTACACTATTGAATTATTTATACAACATGTTATATTATTGATTATAGTACTTATATGTATTATATCTAATAATATAACAATGTATTAAAACAATATGATAGGAAAAAATAATATGACTGTACAATTAAAAGACATCATCGAAAAAGAAAGAAACCTTGCCATACAAACAAACGATGTAAAACAATTGGTTAAAACATTGGCTCTTTCATTTGATAGAAATCTTATGCATGGCGACGACTGCTATTATCTTGAAGCATTAATCAAAATACTAAGAAACAAAACTATATCTTTAAATGGGGCTACAGAAAAACTCTATTCAAAGTTAATAAAATACAAAATTGTACAAAATCAAATTTAAAAGGCGGTTTATAAAATAAACCGCCTTTCTATTATTATTTTTTTACTTTAGCTTATTTTGCAGCTAGCTGTTTAATAACTTTCTTTTGTCCGGAAGCTGCAGCTTTCTGTTTAGTTGTCATTTCTTTAACAACTTTCTTACCGCTGTTTGATTTAGAAGCAGTTGAGCCGGAATTACCGCCCTTACCTACTACCCATCTAAATCCTGCTTGCAAGCCGACACCGTTTCTGCCGCCGTTAGTAAAGTATGTTTGGAAGAAGCCTGTAAATCTTTCGCCCCAAGTCTTTCTTACACCAATACCGTATTTAACGAACGGTTTAACAGAAAGTTCAGGTAACGCAATATCGTTAGCATTGAAATCAGTCTTATCCATAATGTTCCAAACCATTGAAACACCAACGTATGGCTGCCATCCGTTTTCAAAATTACCGATAAATTTAATTCCCGGTTCAATTTGAATTGCGTGTAACGGATCAGAGTTAATTCTAACACCTGCAGCATTTGTATAATCAAAAGTATTAACAAATGAATAAGATGCTAAGAAGCTTGGTTGGATAATGAATTTGCTGTGAGCTAATTCCCAGTTATAACCGGTTTTAGAAGCAACACCTGCCATCAACATTGAGAAGTTATCGCTTCCGTACCAAGTGCTTGCTTCTGCAGCATTAGCACCAACGTTAACAGTTAAGCCTGTGAAGAAATCACCTTTATAAGCCATACCCACAGCACCTAAAGTACCGCCGTTCTGGTAAATACTAATTCCGTTATAAGCTTGGTGTGAGCCGTTGTAACCAACGTAAGCACCCCACATTCCGTCCCAGCCGTGACCTAAATCTTTCATTTCGGATTCACCGCCGAAGAATGAACCGTAAGCAACGTTAGATACTTTTGGACCGTGTTTCAGGTTAACTTTTTCAAAGTTAGCATAAGGTCTAAACCAACCTGCTGAATTTTCATACATTGACTGATTTGGATCAAATGTTACAAAATCAGTTGACGCTGCAGCATATTTATTTCTCAATTTCAAAGCTTGACGTTGCTTTTTAGTCATCATCATGTACATATCCATGTTTCTGAAAGCTTCGTCATAGCTGTTTAATTGAGTTAAATATCCGCCTAATTGAGCTGCAATCGGACTTGCAAGAACAGAAGGATTGAAGCTTTTCCAATCATTTCTGCCGCTTGACGGATGTATATTCATCATACCGTCAGAGCCAATTGTTGCTTCCATAATTCTAATAGGAGTCATTGCTTGGAATTTACGTCCTTGCAACTCATCTGATACAACCAGACCGCTCAAACCTGAAGAGGTTTTTAGGTCGATATTTGTATTATTGTTAACAATCTTGTCAAGGTTTGCAATATTAACATCAGTCAAGATTTCGCTTCCTGCCTCATTTGCATTAGCAAAGCTGTCACTTGACTTGCCTGAAACATCAACATCAAATTTAACTTCTGAATTATCAGCAAAATTGATATTGCTGTTATAAGTTGTATTAGAACCGTTAATTGTATTTAATGTTGCACCGGAGCCAATATTTAACGTTGTATTTGTTAAATTGTTTTCATTTGGTAAATTCAATTGACCTGAAGCAAGTGAAACTACCGCATTATTAATTGCCGAATCAATAGCAAACTGAGTTTCGTTTGCAACAGAAGCTGTTCTTGCAGTACCTGCGGCACCGTTAAGTTCAAGTTCGCCGGTGCCTGTTCCGGTTCCTGTTACAGCGTTATCCACTGAATAATTAGCAGAATTAGTTGTAACTGCAACTTTTGCACCATCTGCAATATTAACCTGCGAAGCGCCTGTACCATTTGCAAGCTTGTCACTTGATTTGGTATCACCGTTACCATTTACATTAATGCTGCCTGCATTTGCGTTAATAACAGGAGTATTTACCGTACTATTAATATTAGTTGTACCGGCATTGTTATTAACAGAGGTAGAAGCCGTTACTGTTCCACCGTTTATGTTTGTTGTGCCGCTATTATTAATATTATCTGCGGTTATATCACCATAATTATCAAGGGTGCCTGAGGTTGTAACATTAACATCATTTGCAATAATTGTATCGTTGTTAGTTAATGTTCCGGTTGCCGCAATAGGATTACTGCTTGCATCCAAACCACTTGAACCAACATTTACAATATCTTGATTAATATTATGACCGTTTGTATCAATATTTCCTGCAATGTTTGTTACACCTGTACCAACTGTAGAACTGATAGATGAAGCTAATGCACCTTGAGAGCCGTCACCGTCATTTAAATTCAATTCGCCGTCGTTATCAACCGTTGTTGCAGCTTGTATTCCTGCCGCCGTTGAAGTGATTGTTGAGCTTGAATCATTTGTAATGGCATTCGCAATCAAGTCTCTGGTGTTTGTAATATCAGCAGCATTTTTGTTAATAATACTACCTGTTGCGTTAATTGTGCCGGAATTATCAATTGAACCGTCATTTGTTACATTTACAGATGCAGTAATTGAGTTATCGTTATCAATACTGCCTTCATTATTAACATTTCCTGCATTTACAGTTCCTGTATTATCAAGGGTGCCGTCAGTTGTCACATTAACGGTATCGGCTGTTATTGTTGCATCGTTTGCCAATGAACCGTCTACAACTGCATCGTCTTCGTCCATGCCTATATTTACAGTACCTTGAGTAATGTTATTACCGTTTGCATCAACATCACCGCTTATATTTGTAGTACCTGCACCTGAAACCGTTGAAGCAAGATTACCGCCGGTCAAATTCAATTTGCCTGCGTTATTGATACCATTTGTACCGCTTGCAACCAATTTATCAGCAGCAGCCGTAACTGTACCCAAAGATGTAATATTTATATCACCTGAAGTAGTTACTGTGCTTGTTCCCGTAACATTTAAAGCACCAGTTGCCGCAACAGGATCCCCGCTTGAATCCAAACCACTTGAACCAACATTAACAGTTGCCTGAGAAATATTATTTCCGTTTGTATCCACTGTTCCTGCAACATTTGTTACACCTGTTTGAGTAGCAGATGTATCTTTGATTTCAGAAGCCAGAGTACCAGCTGAAAGGTTTAAAGTACCTGCGTTATCTGTTCCATCTGTTGTTTGAAGCCCATCGGATGCAACGTTAACAGTAGCACCTGAAAGAATATTAACAGCTTTTTGAATTAAACTTCCAAAAGTAGAAGTTCCGCTTTTAACGGTTGTTTGACCGGCATCAGCATTTGAACCAGTGTCAGCAATTTTTGTTATATTATTTGTTCCGTCTAAGAATACACCTTTTGTACCTTCGCCGTCATTTACAATATTAGAAGCAGTAACACCGTCAAGATTTACAATACCTGCACTTGCGCCGGAATTGTCTATATCGGTTGTGTTACCTGTCATTGTAACATTTGTCAAATTAACGGTGCCGCCTGCTGTATTATCTATTGCAGTTTTGAAACCGTTTGTAGCACTTCCTACTGTTGCATTACCGATTGAAAGTGTTTGACCACTGCCTGCTAATGTTATACCGTCATTAGAATTATCTGTCTGCGTACTTGTAATATTACCGTTATTTCCTGTGATTGATAAGGAATTACCGCCAAGAGTCAAATTATCTATTTGCTCCGTTGAACTTGCACTCATAGAATATGCTTTCGGACCTATTGACGAAATTATTGCATTTTCTAAATCGCTATGAGTTCCTGTCAATTTTCCGGTATCTTTGCTATAAGTTAACAATAAATTACCAACATCATCGCTTAAACCATCTGCACTGGTAATTGTCATTGTTGTCATATCAATTCCGGCTTTTGCAGTATCATCAGCTATCTGAACTTCGAAAGACGGATTCGTTGATGTCGGATCAGATGCTATTTTTATACTGCTAATTGTAATACTGTCTGTTGCAGCATCTTCTTTTGAAGTACTTAAAAAATCAGCATCTAAATCTTCTAAATTAGCATCAATAGCAACTTTAACTGTACCGTTCGTTGCATCGACTTTACCGAGATCAATCTGACCGGATAGACCGTCTTGAAAACTAATTACACCGTTACCGCCTTTGATTGAAGTAACACCTGTTAGATCCATATCACCTGTAGTATCATTTGTAGCCTGAGATAGGTCAAATGTACCGCTGGTAAGCTTAATGTGGTTATTGCTGATTTCTTCACCTGCAATAACAGAACCTGTACCGGCTTTGATTTCTACCGTACCGGTAGTACCTGTTGTATAATTCGTAATAGCACGCTGAGTTGTACCACCCGTAAGTGTTACAGTACCGTCATTTTTGAAATAGCTGCTACCAGAAGTAATGTCATCCGCATTTGATGTAATATGACCACCTGTATAGTTTTCTATACCGCCTGTGATTGTACCTTCGTTTACTACATCACCGCCGTTATCTAAATACTGTATTACAGCACCTTCAGCATTGTTAACAGTACCGCCATTTTTATTAACAACGTAGAATATATCGCCGTTAGCATTGTTATTTAATGTAGCACCGCTCTGGTTGATAAAACCGTTTTCGTAAACAGTTCCGCCTGAACCGCCTCTGGTACCTTGAGTTTTGTTGTTATCGAAAGTACCGTAGTTATTAACAGGTCCTGAAATTATATTATTATTAATAACTTTTTGTCCTGCTCTGTTTGTAACACCTGCGCCTGAAATAGTACCGTCATTAGTTAAAACTGCTTGAGTAATTGAACTTCCTGTTTCAGGAGCTGCGTTTTCTACAGAAGCCGTAATTGTTGCACCTGATTTATTATTGAAAGTACCTTGGTTTTTAACACTTATACCAATATTACCTTCATTGTTAAATGTACCGTGATTTCCAACGCTGTGCGTTCCGGCTGTACCCGTAATTTCACCTTTGTTGTTGAAAGTACCTGCGTTAGTTACGTTACCTGAAACAGAGGATGTTGTTGTTTTGTTATTAAATGTAGAACCCCAATCGTTTTTAACATTACCGGTAATCGTTCCGTTGTTGTCAACAGTTGCAGTTGTAGCGATTTCACCGGCATCATTCAAAGTTCCGACTGTTACATTTCCTGTAATATCTGCATTATTTTCTAATGTTCCTACAATTACGTTTACTGCTTGTAAAACATCTTCGCTAAATGTAACCGTACCTGTAGAATTGATATCAGTATGTCCTGTTACACCAACAACAGCATTTGCTAACTCTCCGCCTGTTAATACTAATGCTCCGGTGTTTGTAACAGCTGCTTTGATATTATCAGCATTAATTTTCAAACCGCCTGTGATTGAAATTGCATCAGCATCTGTTGAATCACTTGCGATATCAGCTGTTTGATCAACATAACCACTGATTATTGTTTTACCAGCACCGCCAATATTGTTTGAAAAAGCAACATAACCGTCTGAGGCACCGCCTGTCAATTCTAATGTTCCAGCATTCGCGATATCATCAGTTAAAGTAACTTTACTAGCATCTGCGAGCAATTTTGCATTATTTTTAATATTCAATGTTTTTTGTTTAATATTACCACTTGTCAAAGTAACAGTAGATGCATTAGTTCCATCTCCGATATTTAACGTTCCGGCTAAAGATGTTGCAGTAGAATCAACAATACCGTTTGCAATGCTGTAAGTTCCTGCTTCAATATCAAGAGTACCGTCGTTTGTAACTGTTCCAGATACAGAAGCACCGTCAGCGAACTTAGCATGGCTGTCAGAAGAATCATTTGTCCAATCTCCTGTTACGCTAGCTGAAAGGACTAAAGTATTACCAGTCATTTTGTTAATAACATCAGCAGTAATCCCTGCACCAGAAGCATCAGATGTACCGTCTTTTAACTCTAAATGACCATCACCTTCAAATTCCAAAGATGATTGAACAATACCTGATTGAGTATCCCAATTAACATTTTGTCCTTGTTCAACGTATATGGATGTAGTACCAGTATTGCCGGAAACTTTTGTATTGATATCTTTATCTTCAGAAAAATCCATAGCGAAAGTACCAGTATTATTGATTTTATCTGCACTACTATTTTTAAATTCCGTATTACCTGCGTTAACAACAGAATCTACATCAGTGCCGACTGCTGTAATATCAACATTTTCAACTTTCAACTGATGGCCTGAAGCAACAGAAATACCCTCAGAACCTGTTAAGGAAATAGTATTATCCGTTGAACTATCTCCAATAATATTTAAATTACCGGCATCAACTGCAGTTGCTGTATCAATATTTTCTGTATGGTCTCCAGAAAACGAGAATAACGTTTCATTTTGATTATCATCAATAGCTGCTGCGAGTCCGCCACTACCTGCATTTGTCAATACAAGTTTTTTAGCATCTTCACCTGTTCCGAGAGCAACAGTAAATTTACCGTCTTTACCGAAAATTTCAATAGCGGTAGTATCAATTGAACCTACACCATCGCCGGTAAATAAATCTATTTTTGCACCATCAGTTAATTTTGTGCCTTCAACATATAGGTCTGAGATTTTTAACGCATTTCCTGTAATGGATGAAGCATTGATAGTATCGCCCCAATCGAGCAATAATGAAGCATTTTCAGCAACATCTAAAGTCGCTGCCTGGATAACGCTTGAACCTGTAACTTCTTGACCAAGTATATTAATAACAGAATTTTCGCCGAGATTAACAGTACCATTACCACTAATACCACCCTCGAGGTTGGTTGTACCGTTGATTGTTAATGTTCCTGCGTTATAAATATCGTTTGCAACGTCATTAGCCTTATTTCCGCTGAATTTATTTGTGCCTGTTAAAGTCATAACACCTGTATTGTGGTTATATATCGCACCACCTAAAGATGTCGCGTGATTACCTTTAAACGTAGAATCACTAATAGTAGTGTCTTTAATAGCGTTAGCTATTGCACCGCCTTTACCAGAATAGTTGCCTGTAAATTCAGAATTATTTATAGATAAGCTTGTTTGACTACCAGGCCCTTTAATCAAACCACGAGTGGAAATAGCACCGCCAAAAGTTCCTGAATGATTTTCTTTAAATGTGGAATTTTTAATAGTTGCAAGGCTTTGGTCGTACATAAATATAGCTCCGCCGCCTTCACCGGTATTTGTTTCCACTGTTGTGTAGTTTCCTTCAAAAGTAGAATCTGTAATATCAAGTTTTCTATCACTTACAATAGCGCCACCTTGGTAGAAAGCTTTATTAGAAGTAAATGTTGAGTTATTAATGGATATATCAGAAGAAGAACCATCTAATTGAATAACTGCGCCGCCATCATATAATGTCGAAGAATTAGAATCAAATTTAGAATTATCAATATTAATGCTTCCAGTACCTGCAACAAATATAGCTCCGCCTATACCTGCTTCATTGTTACTAAACTCTGCACCATTTATATCCAAAGTACCTGCTCCTGCATTATATATTGCTCCTCCGCGAGCATCTGTACTTGATTTAGTTGCTTTATTATTATTGAAATACGTTTCATTGTTAATAGTTAAAGCTCCTTGATTGAAGATAGCTCCACCATAATATGTTGCTTTGTTACCTTCAAACGTAGAATTACTTATTGTTAAATTTTTCGTGTTTAAAACAGCACCACCAAAATATTTCGATTCATTATTTGTGAAACTTGTGCCAGAAAGATTCATTGTTCCTGCATTTTGTATAGCCCCTCCTTGAGCATAATATGTTTTATCCCCAGAAGATACGTTTACTGTTTTATTATTAAGGAAATTACTATTTGCAATAGATATATTACCAACACCCTTATTATAGATAGCTCCACCATACATACCGGTATGATTTTGGAAAGTAGTATTTTTCACAGAAGATTCAATTTCGTTATATATACTAGCCCCATTACCATAATAGTACATATCAGTTCCATCAAAAACTTTGTTTTCTATTGATGAATCCAAATCTGTACCAACAATACCACCGCTTCTTCCTGAAGTATCCGCATACGCAGCAGAACCTGCCAACGTTGAAGCTAATAACGTAGCTAATAACAACTTCTTCTTATCTATTCTTTACTCCTATATTGTAACTGTAAATTCCCACATTATTCCCATATTAAAATGGTTAATTATATTATCTCAAAAATATATACTATGTCAAAAAAAATGAGAAATATTTTTAATAAAAATTCATATAAGTATATTAGAAATTTTTATGCAAATTCTATAAAAGGTTGATTTAATTTTTGCCCTGCTCTGGCATAATATTTTATGTCTTTCACGATTTATAGGAATGGATAAAATGAACTTGAACGAACAATGTCTTTTACGTTATTTAAAACACCCTGATGAATTGTCTTTCTCTACCGAAATTCTAAAATTAAACAACAAAATTCTTGAACAAAAATTCATCACAAAAAATATCCTTGCCAATATATCATTGAATGACTATACTGATATGGCGAGGGCATAATATTGATAAAAAATTTATTTTATTCACTTTTAATAATAATACTTATAACTCTCGGATTTTTAACTGTAAAAAGCGGGAGTTATAGTGCTTTTATAGAATTTGCCGAAAACAAAACGTTCGACATAAGGCAAGAATTGAAGGCTCAAAATAACAAGAAACCTAGCAATATTGTAATAATCGCAATTGATGATGCAAGTTATGAATACATTCTCGACAAATACGGAGAATGGCCTCTAAGACGTGATATTTACGCTAAAATGATTGATTATCTCGAAGCTCAATCCCCAAAAAGCATTGCGTTCGATTTAATGTTCGTAAAATCAATGAAAAGTAATTTAAGCGCAGACAAAGCCCTATCTGACAGCTTCAAAAAGTACAATAACATTTACACCGCAATGAACTTAGACAATCAAGAAGAAGATTTGCGCAATGCGATAAACTTGCCGAAATCCTTATCCGTAAGTGTAAAAGGAGCTTTTAACCCGATTGAATACACAAATTGCAGGACAATACTTGATGATATTTTAAATTCAACTTCAAATATAGGGATGATTAACGTTGTACGTTCAGACGACGGCGTATTACGTAAAATGCCGTTGTTTTTAAAATACAAAGATAAATTTTACCCTCAATTGGGGTTAAAAGTGGCACTTGGCGCAATGGATGCGCTAAATCAAACAAATTTTACCCTAAAAAACAGAACACTTGAACTTCCTAACGGGGAAAAAATATACGTTGATAATGACGGGAGTGTAATTCTGAACTGGTATGGCGGGGCAGGAACTTTTGAAAACATACCTATGTACAAAGTTCTCAATGCAATGGAAGGAAAAGGAAAGCTTGAAAATTTTGAAAACAAAATTATCTACGTAGGCGCAACAGCTTCAAGTCTGTTTGATATAAAAACCGTTCCGACAGCAAAAGTTTTTCCGGGTGTTGAGGTTCAAGCTACATACGTAAAAAATCTTTTAGACGGAAGTGTAATCAAGAAAACTCCGTTCGGAATAAATATTTTAATAGATATAGCAATAATTCTGGCAACAATCGCTGCAGTCGTATTAATTCCATCCATGCCAGTAGCGTTAGGAGTAATTGCAGCATTATACGGGGTTTACATATTTGCTTCGTATGAACTTATGGCCTGTGCAAACTTGTGGATTGAAATTGTTTCTCCGCTAAGTCTCGGCACACTAGCATTTATATTTGCAGTAATCACAAAATACTTAATTAAATCAAGAGACTTTGACAAGCAATATAAACTTGCAACAACAGACGGTTTGACAGAATTATTTAATCACAGATATTTTCAAGAACAGCTTCGAATGAATGTCGAACACTCAAAACGCTATAACACAGAATTTTCGTTAATAATTATTGATATAGATTTCTTCAAAAAATTCAATGACAATTACGGTCATCAATCAGGAGATGCCGTATTAAAACAAATTTCATCCACATTAAAACAAAACGTTCGCGCAACAGACATAGTTTGCCGTTACGGAGGTGAAGAAATCAGTATTATTCTACCGAACACCGGCAGTGAAGAAGCTATAAAAATTGCACAAAAATTGTGTAATATAGTGGCAAATAAAAAACTAAAACTTGCCAATAACAAAGAAAGTAATGTTACAATAAGTCTTGGGGTTTCAACATATAGTGAAACCGACGGACTTACACCGGAAGAAATAATTTCTTCGGCTGATAAACGGCTTTACAGAGCAAAAGAAAACGGAAGAAACAGAGTAAACGGATAATGAAAACGGATTTTATAAACGAAATAATCAGAGTTAAAGACATTCCGGCAGAATGTCCGTATGAACCTGTCATCCTTGAAAATAACGAAAAGCAAATTGAAGATATTTGTAATTTTTTGCAAAATGATAACAAATTAATGCTTATTAACGGATTTAAAGGAACAGGAAAATCTCTTGTCTGCGACTTTATTCTTTCTCAAGTAAAATCTGAAGTGTTAATTTTGCAATATAAATGTTTTGAGACAACAATTTTAGACGATTTACTTCTTGCTTTTTTCGAAATTTTCAGAAAATACACTTTAGAAGGACGAATTGAACCACCTAAAATAAAAGTTGACAATTTTACACAAAAAATAAATTCGTATTTCAACCATATTGGTGCGCCAATCATAGTTGTAATAAACTCTTTTGAATCTGTTTTAAAATCTAACAGGCAAGATATCTTAAATTTTATATTTCATTTATCAAAACTCCCAAATGTAAAAATAATAATAACTTCAAGAAAATTTAACGACGAAGATTTTAATAATATAAATTTTGACAAGACAACAATTCTGGCTCTTTCTAAAGATTTGTTTGAAAAATACCTTAAATCAAACAATATAAAACAAATCGGAGTGCTTTCAAACGAATTATATAAGCAGACAAAAGGTTATTACAATAATATAAAAATTTCTGTTGATATAATGAAGCTTCGCGGTTATAACATCTCTGATTTTTTAGAGTTATTTTCAAAAAGTTTAATCGCATTTCCGGATTTTGTAGTACGTGAAGCTCTGTCTATAGTAGATCCTGTAAGTACACATCTTTTCAGGCTGCTTGCGATGATGAGAATTCCTATTCATATAAACCTGTTGAATTCTTTAAATCTTTATAACGAAGAACGCGAAAACTTTTTTATAGACAACTCTGTTTTATTCAAAGATGATAAGAGTCTATACCTTGATGAGACATTAAGAGAGGTTGTAGAACGGCAAATTCCTGATAATGTCGCGCAAAAGCTTCACCGTTCCTGCATTGATTTATACAATACACAGCTTCCTCTAAAACCGCTTGAAAGAGATTTAAAACTTTCGCGTCAAACAATGCGAAATGAAATTGAGTATCATTCTCTATTTTTACCTAAAAAAGTTGTTATACCTTCAACAAACCCTCTTGAAGTTAAAGCTGCCGAAGTTCAAACTCAGCCGCAACTGCAAGAGCCGGAAGAATCTAAAGAAGAAAAAATTAAAAAAATTAATTTTATAATAGAAGATGAAGCCGTTCTGGACAATATCGCAGATTCTATAAAAGACTTTGTTTCACAAAAATCCGAAACTCAAGAATTAGCAGAACAAAGCAGCGGTCTGGGGGTTACGAAATTAATAAATCTCGCGCGCAAAGCTGAAGCAAACTACAATTTCAAACACGCTATACTTCTTTATCAAAACGCTTTGACAAAAAAAGATGATGAAGATTTTCTAAAATTTCTGCCTGTAATATACATAAGCCTCGCGCAAGACTATAAGCATCTTTCCCGCTGGTATGAAGCTCTTGAATATTACACCCAAGCACAAGATTTTTACTACAATGCTTCAAACAACGAAAAAACCGCAGAAGCTAAACTTGAAATCGCAAATATTTACTACATTATTTATAAAAATGAAAATGCAAAAGTAATATTAAACGAACTTGAAAAAGATAAAACTCTGCCAAATGAGCTTCAAATAAAAATAAATCTTGCTCTAGGAAAATTAACCGATACAAAACAAGCTTACAAATATTACAAAAATTCTCTTGAACTCATTGACAACACTATATCAAAACCGGTTATTGCCGAATTATATTACAAGTTCGGAGCATCAAACGATGAACTAGGCAGCACAAAGACCGCCGTAAAGTATTACAAACAATGCATTGATATAGATTTCAACCCTCAAAATAATCCCTATATCTCTCAAGCACTATCAAGCCTTGCAGAAATTTATGACGAAGCCGGAGCCCCAGACACTGCAACAAAATACTATCTTGAAAGCATAAAAATAGACTCCGCAGCAAAAAATTATAACGGACTTTACGGTTCAGCGCGTTCTCTTGCTGAAATTTATTCTCCGAAAGCTTCACAAAAGTCTCTCGAATGGCTGACTAAAGCTCTTGATTACGCAAAAAAACTTAATGAGCCGTTCTATGTAACAGATACTGCTATTGAAATCGGAAACCATTTCCTTTTAAGAAAAGAATATGAAAAAGCGTACAAATACTTTGCACTGGCTCTTTATACCGATAATATGTATCAAACGAAAATCAATTCCGAAAATATTAAATCAAAAATAGGAATTATAGAACAGCATATCCCGAACTCCGAATTTCAAACATTAAAGGCAAAATATGATAAATAAAGAACTTTTTGACAAATACACAAAAATATTTCTTGCAGAAAATTCAAAAGTAAATCTGATTTCAAAAAATGACGAAAAATTTTTATGGGAAAAACATATTTACGATTCACTGGCTCTAAAATTATTTTTCGACAAATACGCAATGCCCTCAAATATGCTAGATATAGGGACTGGCGGCGGATTTCCGTCTGTGCCTGTTGCAATTGCATATCCGAATATTAAAGTAACCGCACTTGACAGCATTGGCAAAAAAATACGCGCAATAGAAACAATTAAAAATAAACTGAATATCCAAAATCTCAATACGATTTGCGACCGCGTTGAAAATATCAATGAAAAATATGACCTCGTAACTGCCCGAGCAGTAGCATCCTTAGAAAAAATTTGCAATCTTGCACTTTCTAAAGTAAAAAACGGCGGATATTTTGTAGCATTTAAATCAAAAAAATATCAAGAGGAAATTGACAAATCACAAAACATTTTAAAAAAATATAATGCCAAAATCATTGATATTATTGAATATAAATTACCTCTAAATGAAGAAATCGAAAGAAATCTTATAATAATCAAAAAATAAAACTTCTTTACTTTTAAAAGTTTCTTATGTAAAATCGCGTTAAGGAATTAACTTTTGGGGATGTGTCATGACAATAATAACAGATTCTTTTACTGTTCACACTAAAGGTAACACGGATATTATCGACATCACTCCACAGATTAGGGATGTTGTCTATAGCCACACTCTTGAAAATGCGGTAGTATATGTTTACGCGCAGGGTTCAACCGTTTCAATTACAAATATGGAATTTGAACCGGGACTTTTGGTAGATTTGCCTGAAGCTTTAGAGCGCATTGCCCCTGTCAATGCTCAATATCATCACGATGAAATGTGGCACGATGGCAACGGATACTCACACGTTCGCGCTTCAATTGTCGGCAATTCAACACATATACCGCTAATTGACGGAGTGTTACAACTCGGTCAATGGCAGCAAATTATTTTAATAGACTTTGACAATAAAGCACGGGCAAGAAAAGTTCACGTGCAAATAGTGTATTAACTTCATACCCTCCCCCGCAGTGTCATTTTAGCGGGGGAGGGAGCAGTTCTGCAAAAGCGGTACGCGATTGCAAGAAATGCGGGAGAGGGAATAAATTAAAGAGAGGATAAAATTATGCAAAAAACAATATGGGATAAATATGCGCAAGTTCTTGTAGACTACTCTACTGACGTACAAAAAGGAGATTTGGTGGTAATTAGCGCTCAATCAATGTACGCAAAAGATTTAGTGCGTGCAGTTTATAAAAGAGTTTTACAGCGTGGAGGAAACCCTGTTGTACATACAGGTTTAGGCGATATGCAGGAATTATTTATAAAATATGCTTCCGATGAGCAGCTTGATTATATAGACCCGATGACAAAACTTGAATATGAAACTGCTGATAAATTTATCTCAATAGGCGCCCCAATCAACACAAAAGCAATGGCAAAAGCGGATTTAGTAAAAATGTCACGACGCGGAAAGGCAACTAAACATTTATCTGAAATTATGCTCAGCCGTTCTGCAAAAGGTGATTTGAAATGGGTTATCGCAGATGTACCGACTCATGCCCTTGCCCAAGAGGCAAAAATGTCATTTGATGATTATTCTGAATTTTTATTCAAATCCTGCTATCTTGATTTGGATGACCCTGTTGCAAGATTGAAAGAACTTGATAATGAACAAACAAAATGGGCAAATTACTTGAATAACGTAAAAGAATTACACATAATCGCCGACAAAACAGATATTACATTCAATGTAGAAGGCAGAAAATGGATAAGCTGTTCAGGCTTGAACAACTACCCCGATGGAGAAGTATTTACTTCCCCAGTTGAAAACGGAATAAATGGTGAAATATATTTTGATTTCCCTCAAAACTATCGCGGCAGCAGCGCGCATGATGTTCATTTATGGATAGAAAACGGTCAAGTGGTGAAAGCTCAAGCTTCAAGCGGGTCAGATTTTTTGGAAGCAATGCTTAATATGGACGAAGGCTCTCGCGGAATAGGTGAAATTGCGTTCGGTACAAATTCCGAAATTCAAAACGTAACAGGAAATATTTTGTTTGATGAAAAAATCGGCGGAGCAATCCACATGGCAGTAGGCGCATCATACCCGGAAACAGGCGGGAAAAATGTTTCAGGCCTGCACTGGGATATGATTAAAAATATGAAAAACAATTCTAAAGTTTATGCCGATGGAAATTTAATCTACGAAAACGGAAAATTTTTGATATAAAAGTAAAAAGCGGTTCAAAATAGAACTGCTTTTTATTTTATCAATATACGGATAATATCATAAATCTGTTTTAATTTTTTTGAAGAACAACTTTGCAAAATAGAATTAATATTCGTAATTAACTTTTCATCACTTTTATTATTTATTAATAAAAGTTCGACAGGCAAAATATCAAAACTTTTACAGATTTTATTATAAAAGGACGATTGGTCAAGACTTTAGAGACATTGACACAAACAAAAACAGTATATTAGAAAATAAAGAAATTATAAGAGAAAGGGAAAGAGAAACCAGAAACTTGAAAATTCAGGCAGGATTTAATGGACTCGGTGCTATCGTTTGCGGCGGATTGGCAGTTGCAACGAGTGAAACAGGTATTGGAGCGGTTATATGTGGGGCAGCTGCAGGTGCAGGGGTGACAGCAGCCGCAAGTCTCAAAGCAGAAGCAGACAAAGAGGACAAAATTACACAACAATATAAACTTGATTTAAAAATGTAACATTACAAAATCGTAAAATAATAAAGTAAACAATACAGAACCGACCAAATGGTCGGTTCTGTTTGTATTGATTAATGTTTTTTCCGTCTGTGCAATCAAAGATTGCTCCGTCCCCTGTACTTTCGTTTCGGTCGCAACGGCGGTATCGTAGTGTTCCGCCCTGCTTGTCTTGCTCACGCAAGCCAACACCGGCGTCACATCGGCTAACGCTATCTTTTTGAGAATTGGAATCTCTTACGAGCTCTTTTTCTACCGTATTTTTTACGTTCTTTAACACGTGGGTCACGAGTTAAAAGACCTTCAACCTTAAGAACATTTCTGAATTCTTCGTTAGATTTAACCAAAGCTCTTGAAATACCATGTCTTATGGCACCACATTGAGCTACAACACCACCGCCTACAGCTTTTACTCTTACATCATATCTGTCTTGAGTTTCAGTCAATACAAGAGGTCTGTAAACTAACATTTCGATAGCAGGTCTGTTACCGATATAATTCTTTAAAGTTTTACCGTTAACAAAAATTCTACCCTTACCTTTAACAAGCTTAACAACAGCGATAGAAGTCTTTCTTCTGCCTGTAGCCATTATAATATCTTTATCTGCCATTATTTAGCCTCCTTTGGTAATACAACCGGTTTTTGAGCAGCATGAG
>CADBQQ010000055.1 GCA_902796825.1 uncultured bacterium | reverse complement strand
GAATGCCCAACTTACGACGCACAAAAAATATGTAAGTTGGGCTTTCAGCCCAACAACAAAAACAATATAACTTACGGATATGTAAATAAACGTGAAAAAGGTATTTTTCAGCGCAGATACTATGAACACACTATTGTATCTGAGGAAGAATTAAACAATCATATTGACTATATTCACTATAATCCTGTAAAACACGGATATGTTGATAAGGTTAAAGATTGGGATTTTTCGTCATTTCATAGATTTGTTGAAGATGGATTTTATGATTACAATTGGTGTGATTTTAGCAATGTAAAGGATATGAATTATGAATAAATTAGATGTTGGGCTGAAAGCCCAACTTACAGATTATAATACTGCCGCAGGTCTACTAACTTCTTCGGGGAAGTTTCGCATTTCACTCGGTTTAGAGAGAATAAGGGCTGTATTAGATTTGCTTGGCAGCCCGCAGGACAAGTTAGATTGTATTCATGTCGCAGGCACAAACGGGAAAGGTTCTGTTTGTGCAATTCTTGCTTCTGTATTAAACGAAGCCGGCAAAAAAGTTGGGCTTTACACAAGTCCGCATATTTTTAAATATACGGAAAGAATACAGATTTCATCCCCCTCTCCCCTAACCCCTCCCCCTCGAGGTGGGAGGGGGGTGTTGACCCCTATTAGTGATGATGATTTTGCGCGCTATGTTTTTGAAATATCCGCTATTGCCGAAAAAAATAACGTTGATTTAACAGAATTTGAAATTCTTACGGCAGTAATGTTTAAATATTTTGCGGATAACAATGTCGATGTTGTTGTGCTTGAAACCGGTCTTGGCGGGAGGTTTGATGCTACAAATGTTATTAAGAAAAATCTTTGTTCAATAATAACTCATGTAGATTTAGACCATACAGAGCGTCTTGGAGATACAATTGATAAAATTGCACAAGAAAAAGCCGGTATTATCAAACCTAATTGTCCTTGTATTGTATATGAAGGGAAAGAAGCTTATTATGACAGGGCAATGGAGGTTAATGCGCCGTTAGAAGTTATTGTTCCTTATGCGGATATTTCAAATTTAGCATTAAAAGGTGCTTATCAGCAGGAAAATTTAGCGCTCGCACTTGCCGCTATTGATTTGTGTTTCCCGAATATTAGTCAAGATGTGGTGCAAAAAGGTTTGCAAAACGTGAAACATCCTTGTCGTTTTCAATATATTGAAGATAAAAATTTGATTATAGATGGGGGGCATAATCCTAACGGAATATCTGCGCTGTTACAAAGTCTTGAATTAAATTATCCAAATGAGAAACGTCGTTTTATTTTTGGTTGTTTAAAAAATAAAGATTATAAAAAAATGGTTCAGACTCTATTTTCTAAAAATGATGAGGTTTATTTTTATCATTTCAATCATAACAATTCAGCTTCGTTTAAAGAACTCAAGGAAGTCTGTCCGGTAGAGTGTAAAGAATTCACAAAAGAAACAAATATAGATTTCAATGACGGGAAATTAACCGTCATTTGCGGGTCTTTGTATATGTTAGCAGAGTTAATGGAGTTCTTTAATATAAAAATATAAACCCTCTCCCGCATTTCTAGCAATCGCGTTTCGCTCTTGCAGAACTGCTCCCTCTCACAAAGAGAGAGGGCTATTTTTTGATTTCAACAAAAACTTCGGCGCGTTTGCCTGAACCTCTGTTAGTAAAACGAATTTCAGTAACACCGTTGTCTTTTGGCTTGAAATCTTCTTTCTGGTAATCATATAAAAATTTCATAAATTCTTTACTATACATACACTATCCTTTTACCCGCATGGGGAATGCATACTTCACACATATATAATAAAACATTATTTGGCAAAATATTGCCACTTGTATACAAAATGTTACAAACTTAGTAATGTCAATATTACCCTGTCGAATAAGAATAATTACTAATGTTTTAAAAACACTGAAAAGTACATAATCGGGTATAAGTTTGTTTTTTAACACAGAGATTTTGTTTATTTTGACATATAAACAAAATTCATACAAAACAAGGAGGTTAAAATGTCAATTAAAAAACTAACAGTGGCAGCTGCGATTGCCGCGGGGATTGCAACAGGTTCCTTGAATTCCGCAATGGCAGCTTGCCCGTGCCAAAATCAGGAAGCTTTGCCTGTAGTTACAGGTCCGGCATGTCCTACAGACACATGTTCAAGATGTAAAAAGAAAGTTCCGGATTGCGGCTGCAAGAGAAAACACGTTAAAAAACGCGGTAATTGCGGTGATATAAGCTGTGACAAACCATCAGCAGGTCCTTCAACAGCTTTATGTCCTCAAACAGGCAAGCCTGACAGAGCTGAAATGAAACAAGTTTACGGTTATCCTCAAGCTGTTTACGGAACAAATAATTATGTAGGTGAACCTGCAAACTCTATATTTTCTACTGATACAGCAATGAGAGGATGTCCTGCTTCACGTATGTCATCAGCTATTAGTGGTGTAACTATTTCAACCGAAGAACAAATTACCGGTGCTGCTGCTCAAATGCCATGTTTGAATGAATTACCAAACATCAACAACGGTGTAATGGTTGACAGAAATGCAACCGGCGGATGTGCTATTGATATTCAATCAGCAAATTCTATAAGTGCAATTAAAAAATCACTGGTTCCGCATACTTTTCGTGAAATGCCCGAAGGAATGACAACAGGTGCAGCTGCAACTCCATTTACGGGATGTATGTTCCCTGATGTTCCAAATAGCCACTGGGCATCTTGTGATATTAACAAACTTGCAATTAACAAT
>CADBQQ010000054.1 GCA_902796825.1 uncultured bacterium | reverse complement strand
CTCAACTATGGGTTGGCCTAATACCGATAGTGAAGATTTCAAAAAATTCTATCCTACAACAACTCTTGTTACTGGTTTTGATATTATTTTCTTCTGGGTTGCAAGAATGATTACAATGGGCTTGGAATTTACAGGTAAGGCTCCGTTTTCAACCGTTTATATTCACGGTTTAATTCGTGACGAAAAAGGTCAAAAAATGTCTAAGTCTAAAGGGAATACTATTGATCCTGTTGAGATTATTGACAAATACGGATGTGATGCATTGAGGTTTACAATGACTTCTTTGTGTACATACGGCGGTCAGGATATTAAAATTTCGGATGAACGTTTTGAATACGGAAGAAATTTTGCTAATAAAATTTGGAATGCTTCAAGATTTGTTCTTATGAACCTTGATGGTGTGGATAATAATGATATTGATTTTTCAAAATTAACAATTGCAGATAAATGGATTTTAGATAAGCTGAATTCAGTTGCAAAAGAAGTTAATGATGATATTAAAAACTACAGAATAGGCGAGACCGCACACATTTTATATGATTTCTTCTGGAATTCTTATTGTGATTGGTATGTTGAAATCGCAAAAATTCAACTGCAGGATGAGGCTTTAAAGCTTAATACACAAAGAGTATTACGATATGTCTTAGATATGTCATTAAGATTGTTACATCCTATTATGCCTCACATAACGGAAAAAATATGGCAGTTAATTCCTCAAAACAGGTCTACAAAAGCAATTATGCTTGCTCAATATCCTGTTTACAGAGAAAAATTGTCTTTCTCTAAGGAAGCAAAAGAAATGGAGCTTGTTTTTGAAACAATTACTTCGCTAAGAAATGTTCGCCAGAGTTTCAATATTCCGATGGGATTGAATTTTAATATAGAAATAAGAGCTTCAAAAGATGAAAAATCAATATTTGAAGCGATTGAAAGCTATGTAAAACGTATGGCAAGAGTTGAAGATATTTCTTATGCGCAAGCTGATAATCCTATGCCAAAGAAGTCTGCAACAGCTGTTGTTTCAGCTTCTAAGATTATCATCCCGCTTGAAAATCTTATTGATTTTGATATGGAAATTCAAAGACAAGAAAAGAAATTGCAAAAGCTTGAAGCTGAAAAGAAATCGCTTTCGGGTAGAATTAACAATGCAAAATTTGTTGAAAATGCTCCAAAAGAACTGGTTGAGCAAACAAAAGCGCGTATTTCAGAAATAGAAACTCAAGAAAATGCAATTAATGATTTAATTAAATCTCTTAAAGATTAATTTAATTTCAGGTAGCAAAAAATAAATTCTCCTATTTTATAACTAATGTAGATAGGAGAATTTTATTTATGAAAATTAATGCGGCACAATGCTTTGAAGTAACACCGGATAATATTAAAACACTGGCAAAAAGAGTGTTAAAAGACAATAATATGCAAGTTCGCAGAAAATTTACTCCGGTAGTATCAGAGTACAAAATGCAGGTAAATCCTAACAGAAGATTTAACTTACGTATAACTGAGGATGAATTTTCGGCTATTGAAGAATGCAAAAAAGACGGAAATTGGGAAAAGATTAGTGAAGAATATTATTCCGGTTTAAGAGAAAATGTCGAAGAAAACTTGCTTATGTTCATAAACTACATAAAGAGTTTGTGTAAATAGGTAAGTAAGCTTGAAATATTAAGCAAAATTAACAAACCTTTACATTATTTGATAATTTTGTTAAGATTAAATTGTGTTAATGGTAGTGTCTTTATGACAATGGAGTTAAATATGGCAATGAAAAAGAATACTTCTGATGCAGAGTTTGAGGCATTATTAGAGAAGTATGATTACAAATTTCAAAAAGGTGACCTTGTAAAAGGTGTTATTTGCGGCTTTGACGGTCAGGGAATACTTGTTGATATCGGTGCAAAAACGGTAGCAAAACTTCCTGATTACGAGGCTGTTGATAAAGATGAAAAACTGGAAGATAAGTATAAGAAAGGTGAAGAATACGAATTTTTAATCATCAGAGAAGAAGATGAAGACGGGCAATTTTTACTTTCTAAGAAAAAGGTTGACTTTGCTTATGCTTGGAAAGAGCTTGAAAAAGCTAAAGAAGCCGATGATACAATACTCGGAACAGTTGTTAATACTGTTAAAGGCGGTGTGCTTGTTGAGGTTTCAGGTGTTCGCGGATTTATTCCGTCATCTCAATTAAAAGCAAAAGAATCTGATATTGAAGTCGGTTCTAAACTTGAGTTGAAAATATTGACACTTGATGCACAGCAGAATAATTTTATTCTTTCTAACAAAAAAGTTTATGAAGATTCGGTTGTGGAAACAAGAAAAAATATTTTCTCACAAATTGAAGCCGGTCAGGTTGTAAAAGGTGAAGTTGTCAGAATTACTGATTTCGGTGCGTTTATTGATTTGGGCGGCATTGACGGTTTGCTTCCGTTGTCTCAATTGTCATGGCGCTGGATAGATCATCCTACGGATATTCTTAATGTCGGTGATAAAATTGATGTAGAAGTTATCGCTGTTGACGAAGATAAACAAAGAGTTTCCCTGAGTCTGAAAAATCTGGAACCTGATCCTTGGGAAGAAGCAGAGAAAAATATTAAAGAAGGCGACAAAGTAGAGGGTACTATTACAAGAATCAAGCATTTTGGCGCTTTTGTAGAAGTATTTCCTGGAGTTGAGGCATTGCTTCCTCATAACGAAGTTGCAGATTATCAAAATGAAACAAAATCTATATTGCAGGTGGGAGATAAGCTTGATACATATATTATCAAATTTAATCCGGCAGATAGAAGAATTTCGCTTTCAATTAATATGCCAGCGCCGGAAGATAACAGCGCAGAATAAAGTTTTTTTTTTCATGTTCTTATTTTTTAATTTACAAGGGTTTAGATATTTTTCTAAGCCCTTGACTTTTTTTCAAGATTTATTAAAAGAATATCGTACGTTTAGATGTTTATTACGGCCAGAAAGTAATTCATAATATACAAGGAAAGAGTAGTAAACATGCCATTTAGATACAGACTGCAAAAAGTTTTGGATTTCCGTATTAATCAGAAAGAAGAACAGAGAATGCGGGTCCAAAAGGCGCAGCAGGCAGTTAACAAAGCAGAAGATGATATTAGAAAAAATAATGAAGATATCAACAATACAAAAAGTGGCATGCGTACGGCAGATCCGCAGATGTTCGATTTTTATGATAAGTATTTGAAGCATTTGTGGGAAGAAGCCGAAAGGCTCGAAGCAATAAGACAGGAACTCCAAGAAAAACTTGATGAGGAAATTGCAAAACTTGTAAAATGTGAACAAGCTGTGAAAGTTCTTGAAAAGCATAAAGAAAAAAACAAAGAAGCTTATTTGCAAGAAGAAAAAGCTCAAGAACTAAAACAGTTCTCAGAACTGGGTGTAACAAGGTTTTACAGGCAAAAGCAAGAACAGTCAGAACAAGAAGTTTTAGAAGAAGTCAAAGCATTAACAGAAGGTATTTAATATGGGTATTGAAGCGGCTACATCTACATCATCAACATCAACAATTACTCAGGCATCTGCAAAGTCATCCGTGCAGAAGACTTCTGCTGATTCATTTAAAGATGAGATGAGTAAAGCTCAGGATAAAGAGGTAGAAAAGACTGAAAATCAAACAAAAAACGAAGCAGAAAAAACAGAAAATGGAACTTCAAACAAAGAGACTAAAAATGAAGATAAGAATGTAACTTCTGATAAATCTGCTAAAAAAACTTCAGAGAAATCAGACCGAGCTGATACCAATATAGCTTTAAATGAATTAAATTTGGTATCTTTAAACGGTATTAATTCAAAGCTTTCTGATGATATTTGGCAAATGATGTCAACAAAAGTGCAATCTCAAGGCATTTGGACTGTTGGCTTTGGAGAAAAATCATCATCAATGCCGCTTGAAATGAATGAAAGTGATGCTCAATTTTTTATAAATCTTACACAAAATGAAGATGTTTCGGTAAATACGATTACCGCGCAGGCGCAAAATATGTTAGAAAATGGCGCAAATACAGGGCAAGTACAAAAAAGCACTCAGGTATCTCAGGCATTATTAGAAGCTTTGACTACAGCAAGAGAAAAAAATCAGCCTGTAAGAATTGATTTTGACAAAAATGTATCGGTAATTTTGCGTGTTAGTCAAAATGGTGCAATTGCCGCACATTTTATACCCGGAGACAAAGCTGTAGAACAGTATTTGAGAAATAATATCGAAATGCTAAAGAATACATTTGATGAAAAAGAGCTTCCTTATACGGATTTGTCTTATTCACACAGCAGTAAAGACCAAAATCAAAAAAGACGTAATGAACAATATGGAGAGTAATATATGAATGATGCTTTTATTACAGCGTTAAATACGCAATATGCAACGGTAAACTGGATGGATGTCATAGCAGAAAATATGACAAATATCTATACACCGGGTTACAGAGAGAAAAAAGTTAACTTTAAAACTTTTCTTAACGGCGCGATTAACGATGATTATGAAAAGAGTTTTGATCAAGGTAAATCTACTCCGGGTACTTCTAAAGATAACTTATTTCTCGAAGGTAAAGGTTTTTTCCTTACTAAAACCGATGACGGCAAGAACGTTTATACCCGCTTAGGTGAATTTACTTTTGACTCTGAGGGTGTATATCGTGCTAAAAACGGTAACACTGTTCAAGGGTATATTTTGAACGATAAAGGTGAAATTATGCAGGGTACAAAACCTGTAACTGCAGATTTATATCAAGAAACAGCGTTAAAAGGCGGTGCGCTTGATGTACCTACAACAAATATAAAGATGTGGATTGATCCTAATAATGGAAAATATCTCGGTAAATATGATGAATACGAAATCAAAAATGACGGTACTATTGTTGGTATCGCAGAGAGCGGGAAAAAAGTTGTTCCATTGTATAAAGTTACTATAAGAAATTTCCATAATAATTCGGGTTTGTATGAATTTAAAGAGGGGCATTTTCTTGAAACGGAAGAATCCGGAAAACCTGTTTTAGGTTATGGCGAAATTCGTTCAGGCCTGTTAGAACTTTCAAATTCAAGTTTGAAAAACAGTATTACATATTATCAAATGGCAAAATTACAAATGGATGTTGTTAATAAATTAATACAGTCCAATAAAGAGCTTTTACAACAGGCTATGCAGCTTGTGAGCCAATAGATTTTTCATAGTTCCTTTCATAAATATATTAAACTCCATTATTTCTATATGAGGCATATTAAGTGCCTCTTTTTTATATTAAAATCTTTACTTTTGTTGAAAAAAGCTCTATAATTGAGTTTGTTATCAGATTATATGAGGTAAAATATGGAACATTTAAAAGTAGCAATCGGCTCTGATCACGGCGGATTTAGGTATAAAGAAAGCATTATTGATTATTTAAAATCAAGAAACATTGAATATGTTGATGTCGGTACTCATACCCCTGAATCTTGCGATTACCCTGTAATTGCAAGAAAAGTTGCAGAAAAAGTGATTTCAGGAGAAGTTGACAGAGGTATTCTTGTTTGCGGAACGGGTATTGGTATGTCAATCGTTGCAAATAAAGTTCACGGAATTAGAGCGGCATTGTGTTCCGATACTTATTCCGCACGTGTTTCACGCGCTCATAACAATGCAAATGTTCTTTGTTTAGGTGAAAGAGTAATCGGAGAACACTTAGCACTTGATATTGTTGACATTTGGCTAAAAACAGGATTTGAAGGCGGCAGACACAAACGCAGAGTAGATATGATAAACTAGGAGAAAATAATTGACTGATATTACATCTCACGAATTTGCATGTGCAATTGCACAATTTTTAGATGATAAACTTGCTAAGGATATAAAAATTTTAAATATAAGTCATGTTTCTTCACTTGCAGATTATTTTGTTATTGCAACAGGTGAAGCGACTCCTCAGGTAAAAGCTTTGATGGAGGGAGTAAAAGAAAAAGTAAAATCTACGTTTTCAAAACTTCCTTTGCGTATGGAAAATGACAGCAAAAATCGTTGGAATTTACTTGATTATGGGGATGTAGTTGTTCATATTCTGCACAGAGAAGAACGCGAAACCTATGCGATAGAAAAATTTTGGAGCCATGCATTCAGCATTTTAGAAGAAGAATGGCGCAAAGAAGCTGAAAAATATAGCGAATATAAAAAATAATTTTTAAATATTTCCCTCCCTAATGAGGGAGGGATTAAGGGTGGGTGCTGTTTATGCCTTTGCCTTCACCAAATTTTCCAAATGCGAAGTCATAACATTTTTATATATTTCGCATTCATCTTTTGTACGAGCCTCAAATCGGAGGGTAAATACAGGTTCGGTATTGGATTGCCGGATTAGTGCAAAACCGCCCTCAAAAACAATTCTCATACCGTCTAATGTAACAATTTCTTTTATTGGTGAACCGAACATTTCAGGATTTTGTTCAACTTCTGATTTGAATTTTTCAAGAACAGTTTTTTTCAAGTTATTTGGGCAAGGGAAACGTACTTCATCGCTTGTATAAACTTTGTTAAACGGTTCAAGTAAATTTTCAAGTTTAAAATCAGAGTTTTGTTTTTTATTTTTTGATACAATTTCAATCATTCTACAGCCGGCATAAATAGCGTCATCAAATCCGTAATATCTGTCTTTAAAGAAAGTATGTCCGCTCATTTCACCGCCTAAAAGAGCGTTTGTTTCGCGCATTTTATCTTTAATATATCCGTGACCTGTTTTGCACATCACAGCATTTCCGCCATTATTGTTAATTGTGTCAAATAAAACTTGAGAACATTTAACTTCCGAAACAACTGTGGGTTTCTGATTTATAATGTCCATTGCGTAGATTAAAAGAAGCTTGTCTCCTGTGAGTGGCTTACCTTTAGAGTCTACAATACCTATTCTGTCGCTATCCCCGTCATAAGCAATGCCAAAATCTGCGCCATTTTCTATAACTGTTTTTGAAAGTGTTTTAAGAGTTGATAATTGGCTCGGATTTGGATGATGATTAGGAAAAGTTCCGTCAGGTTCAGAGAATAATTCAATTACTTTGCAGCCTATTTTACGGTATAATTCCGGTCCGACAATTCCGCCTGTAGCATTAGCGCTGTCCACGACTACTTTAATTCCATCTCCTATATTGCCAAATCTTTTACTCATATCGTCAATATATTCAGGAATAATTGAAGTTGAAAAATCTGCTAAATTATTACAATCCGGCAGATTTGTCCAATTTTTAAAAGTTATATCTTTTACTTCTTTAATCTGTAATTCGTTTAAAGTTCTGTTGTTGCAGGTCATTTTCAAACCGTTATATTCTTTCGGGTTGTGGCTTGCTGTTATTATCATTGCGCCGTCAAGATTGTGACAAATCTCTGAATAATAACCAATTGGAGTTGGAGCAATTCCGTAATCTTCAATGTGTCTTACTCCTGAGTCAAGAAGCCCTTTAATTAAAGCATTTTTAAGGCTAGGTGAATGTAATCTTGCATCCATACAAACACTTATTTTTAAATCTTTTTTATTTTTTTGTTCTGAAAGCCAGATATAATAACCTTTTCCAATATTGTAAAACAATTCCTCCGTTATATCGTCTGAGTAAATCCCTCTTATATCATTTTTGCCAAAAGCGTGTTCATATTTTTGCATAATATACTCCCTTTATTCTATAATTGCATGATAGCATGAAAACTTTATTCAAAAATATATTAAATAAAGAACATTTTGTTGCATGGATTTTTATAGCGCCGGCATTAATTGGAATACTAATATTTATAATAATACCTGTAGTTTGTTCTTTTGGATTAAGTTTTGCAAAATGGGATTTACTAAATCCAATATCTTATGTTGGTTTTGCAAATTATCAAGAGCTTTTTAATAGCCCGATTTTTTTTAAGATATTAATTAATACTATAGTATTTGCACTTTCAACTTCTATATTCGGAGTATTTTTACCTTTAATTTTTGCATCTATTTTAAACTCTAAAATAAGGGGAAGTGAATTTTATAAAACGGCATATTTTTTACCGTTTATAACTCCTATGGTCGTTGTGGGTATTGTTTGGGCGTGGGTGTTTGATCCAAATCTCGGAATATTAAACAAGTTTCTGCATCTGCATATTAATTGGCTTTACGATTCAAATTTTGCCATGCCGGCATTGATAATTGTTTCTGTTTGGAAACTGATAGGCTATAATATGATAATATTTTTGTCGTCGCTGTCATCTGTTTCTCAAAGTTTGTTTGAAGCTGCAAAAATCGATGGAGCTAATGATTTTAAAACATTTATTCATATTACAATTCCGCTTTTATCACCGTCAATCTTTTTTGTAGTGATAATTACAGTAATAAGTTCGTTTCAAGTTTTTGATTTAATATATCTTATGACTCAAGGCGGGCCGTTTGACTCTACAAATGTGCTTGTATATGCTATTTATAAAAATGCATTTGAATATTTTAATGTCGGGAAAGCAAGTGCTATAGCTTATATATTATTTGCGATTATCCTTGTTTTAACCTTAATTCAGTGGAATTTACGTAAAAAAATTGTTTATAACGAAGAATAATTTCTTAATATATCTTCAAATATTTAAAGATATTATTATTTAATGCCGAAAACATACCTGTAAGAAGAAATAAAGCAGGTATGTGTATTATGTACGAGGATATTAAAAACGAAAACATTATTCAAGAGTTCAAAGAGCTTGTAAAAAAGGCAGAAGATTTTGAAAACAATATTGATGTTTATTCTGAATTTATGCGCAAGATGATTTTGAATACTTATGGAGTAAATTAGACATACGGGGATAGAATTTTAAGATAGCCCAATTTATATTTTAGCTATGAATATAGTTATAATTGGTGCTGTGGCAGCGGGTTCAAAGGCTGCGGCGAAAATAAAGCGATTACTTCCTAACGCAAGTGTAAAAATATTTACTCAAGATAGTCATGTTTCTTATTCTTCCTGCGGTTTGCCTTATTATATAGAGGGTAATTTTGCGGATTACAGGGCTCTTTTAGTGCGTACCCCGGAAGAATTTGAAGCTTCCGGCATAAATGTTTGTATGAATTGCTATGTAGATAAAATTTTACCTGCGCAAAATGAAATTCTTGTTTGCACGGGAGAGAAAGCAGAGCTTGTTCATTACGATAAATTGATAATTGCAACAGGTGCAAGTCCAAGAATGCCAAATATAAAAGGAATTGAACGCTACAGAAATATTTACACACTTAGAACGGTTGAGGACGGTGTAAATATTCGTAATAAAATGCTTCAATCAAAACGCGCGGTTATTATTGGTTCCGGTTATATCGGAATGGAGCTTTTGGAGTCTTTTGTTAAAAACGGCATTCACACTACAGTTATTGAGAAAAATGAAAAAATAGTTCCCCTATTTGATTCTGATATGTCGGATATAATAAGAGACAGAATTGAAAACTCGGGTTATGATAATTTTCAATTTTTAACGGGCGAATTAGCATCTGATTTGCAAGGAGAGGGTGAAAATGCCAGACTTGTTATAACAAGCACAGGGAAAGAAATTGAAACCGATATGGTTGTGTTTTGTGCAGGTGTTATACCAAATGTAGATATCGCGCGCGAAGCCGGTATTGAAATAGGTACTACAGGCGCAATAAAGGTTAACAAACTAATGCGAACGAATATTGAAAATATATATGCTTGCGGGGATTGTGCCGAAAAAACTCATATTGTATCAGGCCATCCTGTGTGGATCCCGCTGGGTTCTACGGCAAATAAAGAGGGCAGATGCGCTGCTATGAACGCTGCGGGGGTATACTGCGAATTTGACGGAGTTCTTGGTTCAACTGTTTCGAGGTGCTTAAAGACTACAATGTCTATGACCGGTTTAACTGAAAAAGAAGCGTTAAAAGTTGGTTTTACTCCTGTATCCGCAACAGTCACAAAGTCAGATATGGTTGGTTATATGCCGGAAGCAGGAGATATTACCTTGAAAGTTGTTGCAGATAAAATTACCGGCTTGCTTCTTGGCGGGCAAGCTGTAGGAACAGTTGGTGCAGATAAACGTATCAATGCTTTAACAGGTGCTTTACTTGGGCATTTAACAGTTGCAGAGTTCTCAAATAACGATTTAACATATTCGCCACCGTATTCGACAACAATAGACCCTTTGCTAAATGCAATGCAAATACTTTGTACAAAAATTTCTAACAGATGTTAAATTTTACTTACCTTCTCTCTTTGTGAAAGGGCAGCATTGGTTGCTAAGGCAAGGCGAAGCATTATAAATGCGAAAGAGGGTGTTGAATTATGTACTTAGCTACGGCTTCTCCCATTGAAAAACAGCTTGCTTGCACTCTTAAAGCTCCTTGAGCCAATGTGTCAGCACTCAATCCCCGTCCGATAACGAATAAATTGTCATAATCCGCGCTCATAAGACTTTCTATCGGGAGTTGATATTCGCCTGTTATTTCAAGTGTCGAAGCGTCTTTATTTTTGCTGTGAACATCAACAGGATAGTTGGAGATTACGGCAGGATGCTCAAATTTTTTGCCTGAGCGCAAATCTTCTATTGTGTATATATATTTACCCCTGATTTGCCTTGAGGCGCGAACCCCTATTATATCAGCGATTTTTAAGATTTTTGCATTTTTAAAGCCCGGAAAATACTTTATGCAGAAGTCTGCAATCCTGTAAATTGCTTCTGTACCAAGCTTGTAGGCTTTTTCTCTGTCGTTTGTTGAAATAATTCGAGGACAGTTGAATGCCAGTCCGCCCTCTAAGCCTGCGACGGTAAATACTTGGAAATAGTTGCGGTCAGTGTCTTTTAGCACCCCTTCTTCAACCGCTTTATCAAAATATGGTGCTAATGCCCAGTGTTTATCGCTATCCCACGTATATGCGGTTGAAAGATGTGTTTGCCCGTCTATATGCTCTACAGTTGTGACTTCTCTGTTATTATCAGTCTGTAAAAGCCAGTCTCCAAAGGTTTTTAAATCTATGTTATCCATTATAAAACGTAAACTCATAGGCTGAGGTTCATTTGGTCCTGACAAAAATTCGCACCCGATTTGCTCGCAAATATTCAAATCACCTGTTGCGTCTACAAAATACTTCGCTTCGATATATTCCGATAAAATATCTATCCCAAGAATATGGGTATTATCAGTATATACCTTATCGCTACATACTGATAATAATAGTTTATCATCGTTTCTTGAGGGAGAGGATTGAATTTCAGCATGAGCGATGCGAATGTTAGAAATTCTGGAGAGGGGTAAATTATAAGCAACCTCAACTCCAACGCTTGAAAGCATATCCGCAAGTACAGACTTCATAACAAAGGGATTGAACCAGCCGGAATTACCTTGATATGTAATTTGTCCGCCTGCTTTGTTCATTTGCTTAACAAGTTCGTTGTAGAAATCTGTGTTAATTTGATTGTCGCCGGATTTCATGACGGGGATGACAAGTGAACCTGTGATTGAACCGCCTAAGTAAGATTCTTTTTCGATTAATAAAGTTTTTAAACCAAGCTTACCGCAGTTCCACGCACACGCACAACCCGCTGTTCCCCCGCCAAAAATGACAACATCGTAATTACACATAATATAATTATAATAAATTTAGTAATATTAGCAAATTATTACAACCACGGATAATCTTTTTCAATTTTCCAATTATCAAGCATAATTAATCCTGCGCATGCCTTTGCTTTATAATCACTTGATTTACAGTCATTGTACAGATTTTCACGTGTATTTGCCCGCATGCATAACATTAAAAAAGCTTGCAGCACTTGCAACAGAAAGCAGTGGTAAAAAATATACCTTAGATGGTTTATCAAGAAAAATGAGCACCGGAACAATTCGTTTTGATGATGTTGAATACTTTGCAAAGCTTTTAGGATATGAAATAATATTGAAAAAAATTGAAGGAGTTTAAAACACTTCGCTACGATATATACCTATAATATTTTAAATTTTTTTTTATATTTTGAACTCGAAATTAAATTTGAATTTTTAACTTCTGCATTACGCCTCTCTATAATTGACTCATTCTGGTCGGTTAAATTTTTATCACGATAAACTATACCAGATTTTGTTTTTAACAGCCCAAATTCAAATTCTGAAAGTGGATGTTTTATCAATGTAGGATTTTTTACTGAAATTGTACCAATACACTTCCCTTCATGAATGTTGTTGCCAATTGTAAAGCCGGATTGTAACATGGCATTTCTAACAGGAGCTGACATTGAATAAGTCAAAAGCATTCCATCCTCGTCAAGATGATTATAAAGTTCTTGAAAAAATTCCAGTGACCACAAGCAAGGACACTTTGACGGTGTAAAAGCATCCAAAAATATCAAATCATAGGTATTTTTATCAACTTTTATAATTTCTCTTGCATCACCAATTTTAGGAATAAAATTAATATCCTCTAATTTTGTGCTTTTAAGCGTATTTTTATAGTGCTTCGATAGATACTTATAATATATATTATGTAAATTGAGGCGTTTGTGCGGTTCGGTATTAAAAGTATCACAAGAATTTAGATAAAATTGATGTAAGCCTTTAATTTGAGAGTTTAAATAAGGCTTGTATGTTTCCTCATTCAAAATGGACGCAAGCTCATCATTTCCGAGAAATTCAGGCTCATTTTGGGCTATTTTCTCGAATAATAAAAAATTTATTAAATCATAAATTTTTGGTGGATGTTTTGGTTTTGCCGCATACAAATATTTTTTAATATTCGGATAATTAAAATTCAATTTTTCATTTTTATAGTGCCTTACACCTGTTTTTATAAATGGAGACAAAAATAATAAAATTTTATCGCTATCAACAGCAGTTATAGAAATTTTACTAAAAATATTATCGGTATATATCTTTCCGTAATAGTCTGTTTTATTCTTTGCGTTATCAGTATGTACCGTAGCGTAGTTGTTGAGCAGGGCTATATTTTCATACAAAAATTTTAAAAAACTTTTTGTGTTATATCCGATTCCATAACATATATCTAAAACGTTTATTTTTTCTTTTGCTAACAAATTATTAGAATCAATCGGATAGATAAATTTTTCATACGCTTCTGTTAAAGCACCTGTTGCGCTGTGGTAGATATCGTTACAGGCGCTGTTATACAGTCCTGTTGAACCATCATTAGTAAAATAAGGGTGAAACTCATACATAGCTTGATTATACACCCATTTCTGCTGTTAACAAAATACTTTAAAAATCTTATCATAAGAGCGCAATTTGTTATGTTTGTTATATCATAGCTCTATGAGGTTAATAGCATGAAAGTAAGTGTAAAAGTTCCGGCAACATCTGCCAATATAGGTCCGGGTTTTGACTGTATGGGATTAGCTTTACCCCTGTATAACACTGTTACTATTGAAGAAACAGTTTTACCGGGAACAGGTGTAGAAATTAATGTTATTTCTGAAAGTGAAGCTGTGAGCGCGATGTCAATAGAGCATATACCGCTTGATGAGAACAGTCTTGCATACAAAGCGGTTGAATTGTTATATAATTCAATCGGGCAAACTCCGGGAGAATTAAAAATTACAATCAAGTCTCAAATACCTATTGCTCGCGGTTTAGGCAGCAGTTCATCAGTTGTTGTAGGTTCTCTAATCGCAGCAAATGAGTTACTTGGCAGGCCTGCGGATGATGCTGCGCTATTGTCTATTGCCTGTGAACTAGAAGGACATCCTGATAATATTACTCCGGCAATTACCGGCGGACTTGTTATAACTTCCCAAGAGGAGGACGGTTCTGTTGTTTATCGCAAATTAAATTGGCCTGAAGAATGGGCAATTACAGTATGTATTCCTGATTTTGAATTATCAACAGACATTGCGCGTTCTGTTCTTCCCAAAGAAGTGCCAATGAAAGATGCAATTTTCAATACAAAAAGACTGGGAATGTTTATTCAAGCAGTAAATACTAAGGATTCTGAATTGATGCGCTATGCTTTGCAGGATAGATTGCATCAACCGTACAGGATTAAACTTATACAAGGGCTTGAGGATATAATAAATAATTTACGCCATATTGAAAATGTTCTCGGATGTGTAATTAGCGGCGCAGGATCTTCAATACTTGTTATTTCTGAGAAAAATAATCTTGATAATATTAAATCTGTTGTTAAAGAGACATGGGAAAATCAAAATATAAAGTGTATTATCAAGACAATGAGCATTGAACAGTCCGGCGCGAAAATTGTGGAAGACTAATTTCTGTATGAAACGCTTATTTTAAGTTTTTCACCATCAGCTTGCACAACAGCCCAACGTACGACATCTTTAAATTTCCGTGTAAGGATTTCTGTAATATATTCTGTTGAAATATTCTTAGTTTTGTTTATTTCAATAACGTCAGATTTAATTTCGCTCATCTTATTCAACCGTAACAGATTTAGCAAGATTTCTAGGCTGATCAACATCTTTTCCTAAAAATTCAGCAATATAATAAGCTATTAATTGAAGCGGTACAATTGCTATAATCGGAGACAAGTATTCGGCAACATCCGGAACTCTAATTATATAATCAAACAACTCATCTAATTTTTTATCTTGAGAGTTCGTTAGTGCAATCATTCTGGCATTACGTGCTTTTGCTTCTTCGCTGTTTGAAAGTAATTTTTCATAAACAGCACCTTTCATAAGAATTGAAAGTACAGGCATAGACTCATCAAGCATAGCAATCGGACCGTGCTTAAGTTCTCCGGCCGGGTAACCAGTTGCATTAATATAGCTTATTTCTTTCAACTTCAACGCGCCTTCAAGTGCTGTAGGGTAATTAATTCCGCGAGCAATGTAAATGAAATCACGTGTAGCGGAATACTTTCTGGCACACTCTCTGATATTTTCCATATTAGAAAGTATTTGTTCAATTTTTTGCGGAAGCATTAACATTTCATGTTTAAAGTTTGTTAATTCTGAAACAGGATACGTTCCCTTAATTTCAGCCATATACAATGCCAGCAAGTAAAAAGATGTCAGCTGTGCAATATATGATTTAGTCGCCGCAACTGAAACTTCTATGCCAGCGTTTACTGATAACAAACTGTCCGCTTCACGTGCCATAGCACTGTCAGGACGATTTGTTATAATTAGAATATGTGAACCTCTTGCTTTAGATTGCTTAATTGCGGTCAATGTATCTGCGGTTTCACCTGATTGAGAAACCCCAATGACTAAAGTGTGAGCATCTGTTACCGTTTTGCGGTAAATATATTCGCTTGAAGCTTCTACATCAACCGGAATTCCGCATAAATCTTCAATAATATATTTTCCAATCATAGCAGCATGCAAAGATGTTCCGCAGGCTATAACCTGAATTCTGTTTAAATTTCTAAGAGTTTCTTTTGTTAATTTTACTTCGTCTAGAATAACATTTTCTTCAGGGGATTTGAGTTTATCAGAAAGTATATTACGAATAACATCAGGCTGCTCGTGAATTTCTTTCAGCATAAAATGTTTGTAGCCCATCTTGCTAAGTGCAACAGGTTCCCACGGAAGAAGTTCAATTTTAGGTTCAACCTTACAGCCGTTTTTGTCAATAATTTCAAGAGAATCCGCTGTTAATGTCGCAATTTGGTCATCAGAAAGGTATATCGCTTTATTAGTATGTTTAATAAAAGCCGGAATGTCAGATGCCGCATAGTATTCATCAGGAGCAACACCAATAACAAGCGGGGCATTTCTTTTTGTAATTACGAGTTTATTTGGCTCGTCATTGTGCATTATTTCAAGAGCAAAAGCACCTTCAATCTCTTTTACCGCAAGTGCTACAGCTTTTGTTAAATCATGAGTCAGCGCATATTTTTGAGCAACAAGGTGTGCAACTGTTTCTGTATCGGTTTGAGACTTGAAAACGCATCCTTCTGCTTCAAGCTTGGCTTTTAATTCTTTATAATTTTCAATAATGCCGTTATGAACGAGAACTAATTTACCGCAATTGCATGTATGCGGGTGTGCATTCACGACCGTAGGTGCTCCATGTGTAGCCCAACGAATATGACCAATACCAACTGTAGATTTAGAAATTTCATACGCATGAGAAGCTAATTCTTCCCGTAATGCCTTTAATTTACCGACAGCTTTATAAACATTGATTTTGTCCTTACACTGTACAGCTATTCCTGAGGAATCATATCCTCTGTATTCCAACTGCTCCAATCCATCTAATAATATATCTAATACGGGTTTATTCCCTACATACCCGACAATACCGCACATATAAAAGTACCTCTCTATATAATCGTTACTAATATATGTTATCATTAAAATAAAAAGTTTATCAGGTCTTTATAAAATTTTTACATCATTGAAGAATATGAATTCCTGTTCTGGTCATTACAGGTCTTACCATATTATGATATCGCCATCCGTTATCACCGTACGTTCCCTGCATATATGACGGACCAAATGTATTGATATAAGGAGACGGATAAATTTGCGGGGTATACCCTGTCGGCTGACCTATAAATGTGTTTATTAAGCGGTCTTTTATACTCATATTTCCGCAATATCCAACACCGTTTTCGTAATTTGTAAGAATATTATTCATCCTTTGCGATATAGTCATTGATGGATAAACACGATTAAACATTCTTCTTTCTATTCTGTTTAATCTTGTTTTAGTGTTATCTGTTGCGTAAATTCTTCCAAATATTCCGCGCTCTACCATATTAATGTCATCATTAAATACATTATCTTGTGAAGTATTAACTGTATTATTTTTATTTGAATTAGTGTTGTAATATCGAATTACATCACAATTTGCGCTCAGTCCAAACATAAAAATACATAAAGCAATAAATAATTTATTCATATATTTACCTCGTAACTCAACAAAATGATAAATTGAAGTTAAAATTTTTATATTCTCTTAAAAGGTAATCTTAACAATTAGCCTCGCAGGTGCAATAATGGTAATATCAAATTGAGGTAAATTATGAAACAGAAAAAAGAAGTTATAGCTTATTTGCACACTCACTGGGATAGAGAATGGTACAGAGAGTTTGAAGTGTTTAGATTAAGACTGTTGAGGGTATTTGATAATGTATTAAATATGCTTTCTGAAGAAAAAATTCCATCGTTTTATTTTGACGGACAGGTAAGCGCGCTTCTTGATTACCTTGAATTGAGACCTGAAAAAGAAGAAATTATAAGAAAATTCATTAAAGAAAAAAAATTGTTTATCGGTCCTTTTTATTGCCTTGTTGACGAATTTCTTACTGACGGAATATGTTTTAGAAAAAATCTTGAAATCGGCTTAAAAATAGCTAAAGATTTTGGATGTGAAGATTTTATAGGATATTTAGCTGATACCTTTGGACACAGTAAAAATGTTCCGCTTATTCTAAAAGAATTTGGCATAAATAAAGCCATTGTATGGCGCGGAGTCGGAGATTTACCGTCAGAATTTGTTTTTAACGGAATTAACACAGTTAACCTTGTACGCGGCTATTTTATGGATATTTTTTCTTCTAATAAATCAATGGAAGAAAAAGCGGAGTTTTTAAAAGCTAATCTTGATAAAATTGCACAAAAGTCCGGTAATACGCTATTATTACCGATTGGAGCAGATCATCTCGGAATACCGGCAGATATATCAGAGCAAATAAATGAAATAAATCAATTGTTAAATGACTATGAAATTCGCATAGGTTCCCCTTTTGAATACTTTGACTCTGTTAAATTTAAGAAAAAATTTAACGATGAATTACGCGATAATTCAAAAACATTTATACTCACAGGTAGTTATTCTGCAAGAACAAAATTAAAACAATTAAATACGGAGTGTTCATATAAACTAAATCTTGCAAACAAAGTTCAATATAACTTTGGGAATAAATATAATTCTGTTATTGAATATGCTTATAAACTTCTGCTTAAAAATCAAGCGCATGACTCCATTTGCGGTTGTTCTACAGATGATGTTCACTCTGAAAATATAACAAGGTATAATAAAATTTTACAAGTTGCTGAAACAGTAATAAATGAAATAAGTATTAGTCAGGATAAAAATTTGTCTGTGTCTTTTGACAATTTTGACAAATACAAAATCCTTGAAATTGAAAGAACGGAAGTGCCATCAGGAACTCAAGTTATTTCCTCTCGTAAGGGATTTGCTAAAGAATTGTTATATGACACCGACAAAATCCCCGTTACGGAAGATTATACAACTATTTATAAATTCCTTAAAGAATATCACGGCGCAGGAGATGAAAGTGATCTAGGTGTAAATGTAGACGGAATATGGAACTCTAATATAAAACTTGAAATCGATAACGGAACAATTAATCTTAACTGCGGAAGAAAAATATACAAAAATTTTATAGAATTCGTACGATACAAAGATAACGGAGATACGTATAATTTTGCTCCTGATATTAACGATTTAGGAGAAGCGGCTAAAATTCAAAAGGTTCGTGTCATTTCAGACGGTCCTTTAAGAGCTGAACTAAAAATCGTTACATCATTTTTCAATGTAAATGTGTTTCTAAACAAAAAATCAAAACTTTTGAATTTTAAAATAAAATGGAATAACCTTTTAACAAACAGATTATGGCAGGTGAGATTTAATTTTAATAAACCAGTTTCCGAAACATATTCAGAAGATATGAATACTCTTATAAGGCGCAAATTTGATTATAATTATGATATAAGGAAAAATTTACCTAAAATGTGCGGACTTGAAGCAAAAACAAATACTGCACCTATGCAAAGATTTGTCTGGGCAAACGGTTTTGGTGTCATAACAAAAGGACTTACAGAATATGAGGTATATAAAAATTCTCTTTCATTAACGCTATTAAGGAGTATCGGAATAATCTCAAATCCTCATAATCCGGCTCGTACAACACCTGCAGGCCCTCCTATAGAAGTTAACGGTGCTCAACAAATAGGTATTAATACAGCAGAATTTGCAGTTGGCTTCTTTGATAAAAAGAATTGGGAAGAATACATTGAAGAAATTTTCCCGCAAACAATAATATTTTAGTTTAAATAAATGGCGGTTTGAATTTCAAACCGCCTTGATATATCCTAATTTCCTATTGATTTACAACTCTTGAAACAAAATTCATTACATCAAATACTGAATCTTTTACAAATTCTTTAGCCAAAGTTTTCAACGGTCTATTTTCAATACAGTCAAAAACATAATAGATAGGGTCTTGAGCATTGTTAAATCTCATTCTTCTATCGTGATTATCAAAATAGCTGAATTCTTTTTCTTTTCTTTTTCTTGTTGTCGGTTTTACCAATGTTCCAAATGCAGTTGCCATAATTATACTCTCTCATCTCTCTTATATCTTACATATATATAAAGTATTTACTATAAGAATTATTGCCTTTTTGATGAAATAATTGTTAAGATTTCTTAACTATTTTTTTAAATCTATGCAATCAGAATTATTTACAATATTCTTGCCAATTGATTTTTCAAGTTGTGCGCGGGCTGAATTGTATTCATATAGGGCATTATAGTAAGTCAATCTTGCATCTTCAAGTGTTGATTGCGCATTTTTCAATTCAATTGGAGATGCTTCTCCCACTTTATATCTGCCGAAAGAAAGCTCATAATTTTCTTTTGCCTGTTTTACCTGTAAATTTGCAACAGGAAGTTGATCTCGTTTTTCTTCTAGTTTTAGGTACGCGTTTTGAATCTCAAGATATATTGAGTTTTGCGTATTTCTGGCATTGGCAAGCTCTTTATCATATAAGTATCGTGCTTCTTTTATATCATTTCTTAAAAGTGCAAGGTTAATTCCCGGAAAAATTAAAAAACCTCCTATATTAAAACCGTCATTAGAAGTCCAGTGTTTACCACCTTTTTGGTATTGTCCTTCTATGCTTAAAGTTGGGAAAAATGATTTCTTAATTAATTGAACGTTTTGTCTTGCGTTCTCAACTTTTATTTCTGCCAATTTCAACTCCGGTCTTGACTCTCTTGCTATTTCTACAGATTTTTCAAAAGATATATCAACCGGATTGAATTCTAATTTGTCATTTATTTTATATTTCTCAAGATAAGGAACTCCCATAACATTATTTAAACGCGCGATTGCAAGATTTATTCCGTTCTGAGCCTGAATTAATCTCAATTTTGCATTACTTAAATCAGATTGTGCTATTGTAACGTCAACTTTAGGGTTCATTCCCGTAATATAAAAAGAACGAGCCTGATCATAAAACATTTGAAACTTTTCTACTGTATCATTTGCAACTTCAAGGTTTTCGTATGCATATAAAAGATTATAATAAGCATCTTTTGTTCGATAAATAACGTCATTAACAACGGCTTCAAATGTCTTTTTATATCCTTCATAATCAAGCTTTCTTATTGTTGCCTGATTTTGTGTTACTCCAAAATCATATAACATTTGCTGTACACTGATTTGTCCGAGCAAATAGTAATTAAACTGCAAATTTCGCCCTAATGCATCCGACAATTGCAATTGCCTGATACGTGTATAACTTGTTTGCCAAGAAAATGTAGGGAAAAAATTTGACCAAACTTGTTTAATTCTGGCATCAGACGCCAAAATATCTTGGAAAGCCGCGTTAATTTCCGGATTATTACCGAGTGCAATTCGTATACAATTTCCCAAATTCATATCAATATCTTTAACAACAGAGCCGGAAATAACATTGTCATTATTTTTGGTAAAAGGGCCTACAAGTTCTGAATTCGGGAATTCATTTTTATCTATAGTGTTACCTGCATTTTTGGGGTATACAGGTAATGAAATTATAATAAGCATGATAAGGCATAATAACTTTTTATACATTATATTTCCTTTTAAATTTCCGGGATAGTGATGACTTAAAATTTTCAACAATTACATAAATCGCAGGAACAAGAAAAGTTCCTATAATCCCCGCAGCAAGCATTCCACCAAATACAGTTGTTCCTGTAGATCGTCTTGATGCTGCTCCGGCTCCTGATGCTATGACGAGCGGAATAAGCCCCAGTAAAAAAGAAATATTTGTCATCATTACAGCCCGAAATCTCAATTTAGCAGCCTGAATAGCGGCATCTCTTATTGATAATCCTGAATTATGTGCATCCTTTGCAAATTCAACAATTAAGATTGCCTGTTTAGCACTCAACCCCAAAAGCATAACAAGGCCGATTTGCGAATAAATATCAAGGGCATATCCGCATATATACTGCAAAAATAAACCGCCAAACAGCGATATCGGAGTAATCATCAAGACTGTCACGGGTAAAAACCAACTTTCATACAGCCCGACAAGGAATAAATATACAAAGGTTAAGGACATTAAAAGAATAGGTAAAATTTGACCTGCGGATTGTTTTTCCTGCAAAGAAGTTCCTGACCACTCAAAGCCAATATCATCAGGTAAAGCAGTCTTTGAAATATTTTCCATAATTTTTATTCCTTCTCCTGAACTTATATTTCCAATAGTGCTGCCGTTTAGTGTTATAGTGGGGTACATGTTAAACCTTGTTCTTGCATAGGGGCCAACAATATTTTTTGTGGTTACGATTGTCGATAAAGGCACCATATCACCGGTTTTGCTTTTCACATCAACTTTTCCCAAATCAGAAACGCGTTTTCTGAATTCAGAATCCCCTTGAACATAAACTCTATATACCCTGCCGTATTTATTAAAATCATTTACGTAATATTTAGCAAAATAAGCTGCTATAGTGTTATAGACTTGATTTATATCAACATTTTGTGACAAAGCTTTTTTAACATCTACATCAATTAAAATTTGAGGTAAATTTGCGCTATATGAAGTGTAAATCATTGATATTTTCGGATTCTCTCTAACCTTTGCCATAAATTTTTTCGCTTCATCAAAAAATTCACCGGGTGTTCTTTCTCCCTTGTCTAATAATTGATATTCAAAACCACCAAACATTCCCAATCCTGATATTGCAGGAGGGGAAAATGTTGCAATAACCGCAGACGGATATCCTGAATAATTTGCATTAACCTTTTTTAGGATGCCGTTTAGAGAAGTTTCTTTTTTTCTTCTTTTATGCCAGGCCTCAAAATCAGATACAATAAATGCAGTGTTTTCTCCATTCATACCGACAAGTGAAATTGTATCTTTAACCCCGTCAATTTTTAATAAACCTTGCTCAATATCTTTTGAAATTTCATCTGTTCTTGATGCAGATGAACCCTCAGGAAGCTGTACCTGAGTAAAAATAGCACCCCTGTCTTCTGTGGGTAAAAATCCCATAGGTATTAGTAAAAATAATCCTGAAGAAGTAGCAATTATAAGCAGCAAACATATAAAAGTTAATTTCGGAGTTTTAATAAAAATCTCTGTGTATTTTAAATATCCATCTTTTATTTTATCAAACCAAATGTTAAATTTTTGGATAAATTTAAAATCAGCTTTTTCATTATTTTTTAAAATTATTGAGCATAAAGCTGGAGCAAGAGTAAGCGCAACAACGGTCGATAATGCGATTGAAGATGATATACATAATGCAAATTGTCTATACATTCTGCCTGTTATCCCTCCCATAAATGAAACCGGAACAAATACAGCCATAAGAACAAGTGAAGTCGCAACTACTGCACCAAAAACTTCTTTCATCGTTATTTCTGTTGCTTCAACAGGATTTTTACCCTCTTGTATATGTCTTTGAGTATTTTCTAATACAACTATTGCATCATCCACAACAAGTCCTACAGCAAGCACTAAGGCGAATAATATCAATAAATTTATAGAGAAATTTAAAAACCGCATAAAAATAAATACACCGGTAAGCGATACAGGTATTGCACAAAAAGGAACAAATGCCGCACGCATTGTACCCAAAAACAAATAAGTTACAAAAGATACAAGAATTACAGCAAAAATTACTGCTTCTACTACTTCTTGAATTGATTCTCGTACAAATTCCGTCTCATCATGCTGAATTTTGTATTCAATATCAGGAGGAAAATTTTTACTTAGTTCTTTTAATTTTGCCTGAATTTTATTTGATAATTCAATTGCATTAGCTTCGGGCAATTGGCTGACTGTAATAATAACAGCATTCTTTCCGCTAATTCTTGAGAAAAAAGAATAATCTTCCGCTCCAAGTTCAACGCGTGCAACATCTTTTAATCGTACATTCTCTCCGTTTGGCAGAGATTTAATAATAATATCTTCAAATTCATTCTCGTTTTGAAGTCTCCCTTTTGTGCGCATTGTCAACTTGATCATCTGCTTATCTTTCATAGGTTCAACCCCCAAATCTCCTGCGGGAGTTTGAGTATTTTGAGATTGAATTGCTGAGATTACATCATTTGCACTTAATTCATAATTACTCATTTTATCTGCGTTAAGCCATATTCTCATAGAATAATTTGATGAGCCGAAAACAGATACCTGACCTACACCTTTTATACGTGCAAGTTCATCTTTTATATAAATATCTGCATAATTTGATAGAAAAAGATTGTTATACGAATTGTGCGGAGATGTTACAGAAATTAATAGCAATCCCGGACCGCCTGTGGATTTTTTTACAGAAAGCCCGTATCTGCGAACTTCTTCCGGCAATCTCGGAATGACAAGCTGTAATTGATTTTGAACATTTACTACAGCCATATCAGGATCAGTTCCGACGTCAAAATAAAGGGTTAACTTATACGAACCGTTTTGAGAGGTGGAGTTCATATATATCATACCCTCGACACCGTTTAATTGTGCTTCAACAGGTGCAGCAACAGTAGACTCTATTACATCCGAACTTGCCCCAGAATAAGTTGCACTAATTACGACTTGAACAGGTGTAATAGACGGATATTCTTCAAGCGGCAATGTTTTTATCATTAATATACCGGCAAGCACAATAACAAGAGATATAACTATTGCCAATTTAGGGCGTCTTATAAATAAATTACTTGAATTTGGCATTTTTAATTCCCTTTGTCCACTTTAACAGGATTTCCCGGAGTAACCTTTAAAATACCTTCTACAATTATTTTTTCACCTGCTTTAACCCCGTCTTTAATCACCCAATTGTTATTATTTTGCCCCTGAACTTTTATGTACCTAAGCTGGGCCAAATTATCCTTATCCAATACATAAACGTATTTACCCTCTTGATTTTCTTGAACGGCAACAATAGGTACAACAGGAACTTTAATGGAATTATTTGTAAATAATTTTACGTTAACAAATTCGCCATGAAGAAGCCTGCCGTTTGGGTTTTTGAAGGTTGCCCTGAGAATTACCGTACCTGTGCCAACATCTACCTTGTTATCATAAAAATCCTGTATACCATCTAATTCATATTTACTCCCATTTTGAAAATATAATTCGGTTTTTCTGTTTTTGTTATTATTTCCGTCTATTGAACTTATTCTGTTATAATCCTCAGAGGATAATGAAAAAACAACATATATCGGGTCTGTACTGTTTATTGTAGTTAATGCGCCAGATGACGGGGTAACATAGTTCCCTACCGTAACATTTATAAATCCAATTCTACCGTCTACAGGTGATTTTATATTTGTATAGCCCAAATTCCTAAGAGAATCATTATAGCTTGCCTGTGCGGCTTTTAATTGTGCCTGCAATGCGTTTCTGTTTGAAAATATCTCGTCATATCTTGATTTTGCAATATAATCCTGAGATACAAGTTCTTTTGCCCTTTCAAGCTGCTTATTTGCGTAATCAAGCTGTGCCTTTATGTTTTCAATATTTGCTCCGGCATTGTCAGATGCATTTTTATATTCAGACGGCTCTATTAAAAATAAGGTATCGCCTTGTTTAACATAATCCCCCTCTTTAAAAAAGCTTTTTTCTAAATAGCCTGAAATCCTTGCAAGTACACTGACCTGATATTTTGCCGTAACTCTTGCGGGAGAACTAAATTCAGCAATAATATTATCTTCTTTCACGGTATCAATTTTTACCGGAGGCAATTTCTGGGTTTTCATTGCCTTTGCACGAAAATGTGATACACCATAGGAATATAAAAAACGCAAAACAACCAGCAGTAAAATTACTGCCGTAATTATTATTATATTTTTTCGCATAAACCCTCATCAAATATTTGAGTTTTGAATAAAATCAAGCATTCTATTCAAGGCAATTGAGCGATGAGAAATTTTATTTTTTTGTTCTTCCGGCATATCTGCCATAGTAATATTATAACCTTCCGGCATGAAAACAGGGTCATATCCAAAACCGTTTGTGCCGGATTGTTTATCTGTTATTTTTCCATGACACTCTCCGAGAACTTGATGCAAAATTTCTCCTTTCTCATTTACAAGTGTCATAGCACAAACAAATTTTGCCTTTCTATTACCGAATGGGGCTAGATTTTTTAACAACTTATTAATTCTTTCTTGTGGGGTTTGAGCGTATCTGGCAGAATAAATTCCCGGTTCACCGTTTAATGCTTCAACGCATAAACCTGAATCATCTGCAAGTGATATTTTACCGGAAATACGAGCGGCTTCTTTTGCTTTTATTAATGAGTTTTCTTCAAATGTAAGCCCGTTTTCAATCGGGTTGAATTCACCAGTGGGAAGAACAAATTCAATTCCTGTTCCTTTTGCTATTTCATTAATTTCTTTTACTTTATGAGGATTCCCGCTTGCAAGAACTATAATTTTATTTGCCATATCTACGCTGCCTTTTTTCAAATTCTTCTATACATTTTATAAGATTTTCTTTATTAAATTCAGGCCAAAAGTCTTTACATACGATTATTTCAGAATACGCAATCTGCCAAAGCAGATAATTAGAAATTCGCTTTTCACCGCCAGTTCTAATTAACAAATCAGGGTCAGGAATTCCTGCGGTGTATAGATTTTGAGAAATAATTTCAGGTGTAATTTCATCAGGTTTTAAACCTTTTGCCGCAATCGCTTTAACAGCGTTAGTAATTTCATCTCTTGCGCCGTAATTTAATGCAATCTGAAGATTTACACCATTGTTGTTTTTTGTTTTTTCTTGAGCATTTAAAGTTACTTCTTGCAGTTTTTTTGATAAACGCGACCTGTCACCTATAAAAGAGATTTTAACCCCTTCTTTATGCATTTCTTCAAGCTCATTTTTTAATGTAACCGCAACTAAATCCATCAAAAAATCGACTTCTTCTTTTTTTCTGTTCCAGTTTTCAGTTGAAAATGCATAAACTGTTAAATACTTTATTCCCAAATCATCGCATGCACGTGTAATATTGCGCAAAGAATCAACACCTTTTTTATGTCCTGTAGCAGCAGGCAAGTTGTGCTCTTTTGCCCAACGGCGGTTTCCGTCCATAATGATTGCGATATGGTTTAAGCTTGTTGTTCGGGTGCCTGTCATATTAACTGTCTCTTTTAATAATATTTTTCTACATAACCTTTATAGCGCAAATTGTTTAATAATTCTATATAAAATTTGTTTTTTATCGTATGGCTGATTTTGAATTATTTCAATCATTTCTTTTTCAAGATTTTCGTCTTTGTCTAAATATGCGAAATTAAAAAAGTCATTTGGATTTATATTAAATTTATCCATAATATTCAGCATTGTTTGCATTGAGGGATAACTTTTTCCTGTTTCGATATTGCTTAATGAGGAGGTTTCAAGCCCTATCATTTCACTAAAAGCATCTTGAGTAATCTTATATTTGGCTCGAATTTCTTTTATTTTTTTGCCAATTAACAGTTTATTATCAACCATAATTAACTCCTTTTTAAAAAGGATAATGCCACATATTATGATATTAAATAATGTAAACCAGATTATTTATATTGACATTTCTAGTAAAATAGATAATAATATATAGAAAACAAGAAATTAAAGGAGGATTTATAGTGAAAACACAAAAAAGAATTAAATTCGGAACGACAGGCGATATTCTCCTCCCTAGACAGGGACAAGAATTGCCAACGAGCTTGCGAGTTGTGCAAATTCTGTTTGCCTGTGGTAGAGGAGCAAGAGG